>NZ_LGKN01000003.1:900000-1108229 GCF_001306175.1 Ardenticatena maritima | reverse complement strand
CCGCCCAGCCCTTCGTGCTCAATACGCGCGTAATCGCCGCCGTCAGCGTGGTCTTCCCGTGGTCAACGTGACCAATGGTCCCCACGTTGACGTGCGGTTTTGTACGTACAAATTTTTCCTTCGCCATTGGTTCATCGCCTCCGCAGGTTTTTTCTCGTCCTTCTTCAACATAACACCCACTATGTGGATGCGAGAGCCGACGGTCGGACTCGAACCGACAACCTGCCGCTTACAAGGCGGCTGCTCTGCCAATTGAGCTACGCCGGCATATTGCGCGCCCGAGTATATCACAGGCGCAAGGCTTGTCAAAGCAAAAATGGGATTGCCAATTCAGCAGTATAGTGAAGGTCTGCTTGCTTGTCAAAATGTTTTGTGAAAAAGAACACAGAGGGGGAAGTCAAAGAAGCCCCCTCTGGTGTGCGTGATGGAGCCCAGAGGGGGCGTGGTTCATTCAGGCGCTTTTTTGGAGCAAGTGGTGGCGAAAGGGGACAAAACGGTCTTCTTGCAGAACGGGGGCGACGTCGAACACGTCCAGGCTTGCGCAGAAGTAAACATCTTCGCCATACCCCAGGTTGAACAGATGGGTGGCGCTGGGTGTGCGCAAGAAGATGGAGGTGGCGTGTTCTTGCGAAAGGTTTTCTTCCGGGACGGCAACGCCCAGTTGGTAGAGGTGACGGGCAATAGCGCGCGCGCCGACATAGTCTTCTTCGGCGTGCTCTTCATCTTCGCCGGCGGCGACAAGGTAGATGGGGCGCTGCGTTTGCTCGGCGGCTTTGAAGGCGGCACGGGCTACCGCTCCGGCGTTGAGTGTGGTGCCCATGAAGAGCATGGTGGCGCCTGTGCGCGCCGCTTGCACGATGCGCGTTCCGTTGGTAGTTGTGAGGACGAGTGTACGCCCGATGACATGTGCGCGTTGGCGGTAGAGCTCGCTGGGAGAGTTCCCAAAGTCAAAATCATCGGGCTTGACGGCATTGCGTTCGCCGGCCACAAGATACCCGTGGCGCTGGGCAAGGGCGCGCGCTTCTTCGAGTGACCCAACGGTGATGACGGCTTGCGCCCCAATGGCCAGTGCGGTTGCGGTGGTGGCACTGGCACGCAGTGCGTCAATGACAACAGTGATAGCTTGGTGGGCGGCGGCTTCGCGAGCGCCTTTTTCGCCGAAAACGATATATGCGTTTTGAGTCATTTTGACACCCATGGATTTGATTTGATGAACATGCGTTTCAATGCCAACCGGTCATGTTCGGCGGCATAGTCAATCCCAATGCGTGGCGTCCGGGCGACGTGGTCGTCGGGGATGGGAGCGCCTTCTTCAAACCAGAGATGCCGGCTTGTGATGCAATCATGCCCGGTGAATGAACGGTCAATGTTGAGGGCGATGCAGAGTTTGCCGGGACCGTTGGTGAGGTCGTAGCGCCGACGTACCGGGCGATGGCGTTCCAGGATTTCGACGCCTTCCAGCGGTTCAGCGGCGCGAATGAGCACTGCGGCGCCTTGTCCCACGCCCTCCGTGACAATGTTGAAACAATGGTACTTGCCATAAATCATGTACACGTAGGCGTGTCCCGGCGGCCCGAACATGGGCGCGGTGCGTGGCGTAGGGCCGCGGCTGGCGTGGTTGGCTGTATCGCCGTCGGGTGTGTAGGCTTCGGTTTCGACGATGCGCAAGCGGGCGACTGTGCCATCTGGAAAGCGTCGAACCAGGATGCGCCCCAGAAGGTCACGGGCAACGACAACGGTGTCTCGGTCGAAAAAATCACGTGTTAAGCGTGCTGTTTGCATATGCCTTTCAAACAAAAAAACCCCAGCAGGCCCCTTCATTGGGTGCTGAGGTGTGTCAGACGATGACGGTTTGGCTCTTACGCCTTCATTCTACTCAAAGGCGGCCATGGTGGCAAACGGTTCAAGTTTCTTCCGAAGGGGGGATGAGCCGCTCGGCGCGTTGGCGTACAAAACGGGCTGCCGCCAAGCTGATGGCAAGCATGAGAAAGGATGGAATTAGCAACCATGGATTGAACCGGGGGACAAATCCGCGAAATTCGCCTTCGATGGAAGCCCCAAGCCAGGCGATGCTGATGGTGCCGGGAATGGAGCCAAGGAAGGTTGCCAGTGCGTAAGCGGGGAACGAAAGATGTAGAAAACCGGCGAGATAATCAAGGAGGTCTTGGGGAAAGACCATAAAACGCATGATGAGAATCGTTTCAAAGGTGCGGCGTCGGAGTGCGTTGAGATAGAGCGAGATGCGTTCAAAGGCGTCTGATTCAAGGAATGCGCGCCCGAAAAAACGCCCCAGGAAGTAGCCAATCATCCCCGAGGCGTTGTTGCCGGCCAGCGCAATGAGTGTTCCCCAAAACGGCCCGAACAAGTACCCGGAAAGCGCGGTGAGGAAGATGGCGGGGAATGCAATCAGCGGGCGCAGGGTGTAGAACACCATGAAAGCGAGCAGCCCCACCTCGGTTTCGCGCACCCACTTGGCAAGTAGATGGGCTGTTTCAGCAGGATGCAGCCCGTTGCGTGCGGCAATGCCCCAGTAGGTGAAAATAGCCGCTCCCCAGAAGAAAAAGGCAATAATGCGCGAGCGGTGACGTTGCCAGAGTGATTTGCTGTTGTTGAGGGCTATTTTGGACTCGTTCACGCGTGTGAATGTAGCACGGAAGTGCCTGGCGCGTCAAAATGTGTCTCTGGATGGGGGCGATGATGTTAGCCGCGAATAAATTTCACCTGTGCCCATTCACCCTGTTTGACGTAGTACACACGGACTTCGCCACTTTGAAGGTGTTCTGCACGCTGTGCAATGAACGTTTCGCCCTCGAATTCGAGCGCAAATTCGGGCGAATTGGGGACAAAGCCGTCGGCAAAAATACGTTGTTGGAGAGCGGCGTTGGGGTTGAATTCAATCACCTGGCGGGCATTTGCTTCAGCCAGCAGGATATCGGCGAATGAAGATGCTGGGGGTGGGGGCGTTTCCCACGGCATGGTGCGCACAAAGAGGCGTTGTGCGGCTTCTTCACGGAGTGCATGAACGGCGGGCAAAATGTTTTCGGGGTAATCGCCGCCGGCTATTTTGTTGTACCACCATGCGGCATTGGCGAAGGAAAAACTGTTTTTCTCGTAAATTTCGATGAGCCACATACAAGCGCAGAAAAACGAGGGGTGCCATGTCTCACGAAATCCGCGAAAAATCTCCATGTTGTAGGTGGCGTGAAGGTCGCCGGTGATGCGTGGATAGCCGGGGATAGTGGCGTCACCGATTTCGTAACCGGCTTCGGTGCCCAGCAGGGGGAGAGAGTAGCCCAATGTGGTGCGGATTTGCTCGTCATACCATTCGTATTCTCGGAAGGTTACGCTGAGTGTTTCGGTGGCAGGTTCGTGGGGTGGGATGTTGTGCGGGCGATTATGGATGGCGACAGCACTTGTGGTGAAGTCAGATTGCAAGTTGCGTTCGCGGATGAGGTGCATCAGGCGGCTGAACATGATGCGGGCGTCGCGGTTGCCGCCCGGGCTGAGGCTGGGAATGAGGGGGATGCCCTGGACGCCCGCGCGCAGGGCGGCAGTGGTGATTGTTTCGAGATTGCGCTCTATTTGGTCGAGCAGTTGTTCTTCCAGGTTGCCGCGATGCCAGGCGGTTGATTCCCATTCGAGGAAAAGATTGGGCTCGTTTCCCCATTCGATGTAGTGGGCGCCGTGTTCCAGGAATTGTTGCACAACCTCCGTAGGCGCCACGTAGTGTGGATGCGGGCGGTCGGTCCACAGGCGGACAATCGTTTCGATGCCGGCTTCGACAAGAGCATCCAGGAAATCGAGTTGGGCGGTGCCCCCTGCCAGCAATTTGAACCAGCGAATGCCGTATTCATCGTGCAACATGCGGGCGTATTCGCGCATAATGTGGCGTTTGTCGGCGTCGGTGAGGCTTTGAATGGCGCTTTTCCCTGAGAAGCGCACGCGCCACGCTTCGGACATCCAGGGTTGTTCGTATGCGCCGCTTGAACTGTGGAATCCCCAGCCGTTGTCGTTAGGCGGTCGGGGGTATGCGGCAAGGCGGGTGTATGTGGTTGTCATGTGACACATCCTTATGGAGCGTGATGCCACGAGGCGACGGAGCAAGAGAAACGCCTGGGCAATCAGGCAGGCGCGTGCGATGAATAGGTTTTCAAGGCGATACCGTGTTCGCCAAGAATTGTGCGGAGTGATTGTTCCGCAGCGTCAAGGCGGGCTTCGGCTTCTTCGGCGGTGGGTGCCCGTGTCGCCAAGAGGAGGCGGAATGTTGTTTGGGCTTCAAAGGCCGCCGCTCTTGATTTGACATAAACGTCGCGATGTTGGCGCTGGACGATTTGCAAGAGAGGCGCAAGAACCGATTCATCGCGTACAGCGGCTTCGTAGTGGCGCTCACGGTAAGCGTGGAGTGGGACAATCTCACCAAGGCGGGGAATGAGTTCTTGTTCTACCATGGGGCGGTTCTCGCGTGGTGGGCCGGGCAAGGCACAGACCCACGTGCGATCGCCGATGTTGATGAGCATACCGGGGGCTGTACCAACCGTGTTGCGCAGAGGGATAGCGCCCCGTGGCAGACGCGCCATTTTGCGACGTTCGGGCGTCAAATCGGGATGAGGGACTTCCCCGGCTTCATAGAGCGCGCGATACCGTTCGGCAACCATGGCGAGCGCCTCGGGGTGTTCTTCGAGTGGGCGGTTCAGTGCCTCGGCAAGAATCGCCATGGTTTGGTCGTCTTCAGTGGGGCCAAGCCCGCCGCAGGTGATGACAAGGGCTGCCTGGCGCAAGATAGCGCCGCGTACCGCGGCTTCAATATCATCAGGCACGTCGCCCACGATAACCCCTTGTTCGACGACACCACCAGCTTGCGTGAGGCGCTTACAAAGCCAGGAGATGTTTTTTTCTTCGACGATACCGAGCAAGAGCTCGTTGCCGATGGCAATGCATTCGATGTGTTTCATGAGCGTACCGGTTCACACAGGACGTGGTAGTAGGCGAATTTGCTTTTTGGCAGAATCAGCGGCTCCACTTCGATAATGCGATATTGCTTGCCTTTCAGTGTGACGATTTCACCCACTTTGGGTTCGCTATCGCGGTACATCAGGTCAATTTTTTCATCGCTGTTGCGAATCATATAACTGATTTGATACGTGATGGCTGGCATAAAACCACCCCAAATAAAACCTGTTGATCAAAAAACTGTAATGTTGTTGTACCTTGTTCCGCCTGATATGTCAATCTTACGAGGAAAATAGGAAATTTGGGCTACATAGGAACAAAAGAGGGCTTGTCAAGCCATCTCTTTATCAGTAGTATGCCCCGTAGTTGATCCCTTTTTCGGAGGAAAACGATGCCCACTTCCATTCAAATTGGCGTGATTTCAGATACACATGGACGTCTGCATCCATCAATACCATACCTTTTTCGTGATGTGGCGTATATTTTGCATGCCGGCGATATCGGCAATGCCAACATTATTCACGCGCTCGAGCAAATTGCGCCGGTTTATGCGGTCACCGGCAATGTGGATTGGGGAACACGCCTTGAAGAAGAGTTCCCGCGGACGTTGAGTTTGTCTATCGGTGGTGTTGATATTTACATGACGCATATTGGTGGGCAGCCGCGCACATGGTTCTATGGGTTGCCGCTCCCGCATCCTCGGGTTGTTATCTTTGGGCATACACATGAACCTCTACTGGAGGAGCATCAGGGTATTTTGTTTCTCAACCCGGGGACGGCGGGGCAACCGCGATATGGGGGGGGATTGAGTGTTGCACGGCTGACAATAGAGAAGGGTCAGCCGTCAGCGGAAATTATTGTGCTGGATGAAGGCGGAATGGTGGATGCGTTGTGAAGTGTAAATTGGGGATAGATAAAACGCTTGGGAGGGGGTAGTGTGTTTATCGGGTGGGTATTTTACTTTTTCATTTTGATACTTTCAGGTGGAATGACGCTTGCGGCTGCCATCTTTGTGTGGCGGCGCCATATGACGGGGGGGATTCGGATCTTGGCGTTGGTGTTGGGGTTGCTGGCGTGGTGGTCGTTCACGTATCTTTTAGAGCTGAGTGTTCCCCAGCCCACCATGCAGCTCTTTTTTGCCAAAGCCAAATATCTGGCCATTGCTACTGTTCCCCCGCTTTATTTCTTCTTCGTTGCTGCGTATTTTTATCGCATTGAGTGGCACCCATTTCGCTTTTCTACGCTGGTTTTTTTGGGCATCCCCATTATCACAATACTTTTGATATGGACGAATGAATGGCACGCTCTTTTTTGGAGTACCATTGAAGAAGTGAATGTGTGGGGGCGCTTTGTACTTGAAAAACATGCAGGCCCCTGGTATTCAGTACATTCCGCTTATTCTTACTTCACCATTGTTGTGAGTTTAGTAGCGATTGTGTACCGTATGCGGTTTTTGCATGGGGTATATCGCCGCCAAGCCGTATGGGTGTTTGCGTCTTCCTTCTTTCCTCTGGTTGCAAATGTATGGTTCAACTTCACGTATAAAGCCACGGTTCTTGATCCCACGCCCGTTTTGTTTTCGGTGAGTGCTCTGTTGATTTTTGCGGGGATCTATAAAAGCCATTTCTTGGAAATCACTCCGTTGCCTCAAGAATTATTGGTCACTTCGATTGAAGATGCATGGATTGTCGTGGATACGCAAGGCCGCATTGTTGATTTTAACGAACCAGCACGCATGTTTCTGCGAGATGATGCTTTGGGGAACTTGCTTGAAGAAGGACTCATCTGGTCTTCTGCCGTATCAATTCCTTTGGCAGAAAGTGAGTGGAAAGAGGAACGCCAATGGCGTGATGGATGGTTTGAACTTCATCTCAAGCCCTTTACAACGAACAGTGGTGTATTGGCGGGCTACATTTTGACCATTCGCGACATCACCGAACGTAAAGCGCGCGAAGTCTCTCAGCAACGCGCTTTGGAATTGGAACGCGAGCATCACCATCTTGCTGAACTCTTGGTTGAATTCAACACCCGCTTGATGGCGGCAACATCGTTGCAAACGTTGGGGCAGGTGATTGTTGAAGAGGCAAGCCATCTTTTTCATGCCGACTGTGTATTGTTGTGGCTGTATGAAGACGAGACAGTAGTGCATTGGTTTACCTATCCTGAAAACACACTTGCTTTGTCGGCAGGAGATTTTTTGTTTCCCAAAGCCCAACTCACCGAACTTTGGGAAGGCCATCAGCAACCACGTTTACCGTTGGTTTCTTTTGTGTCCTACTTACCGCCACGTTTGCAAATGCACATTTCAGATATTGTGACACGGTTTGCACCGCTTCTGCTCATTCCCATACAGAGCCAACGCCATGATGGGTTTTTGTTGGTGACGCGACGCGCGTATGCCGAGCAAGCGTTCAGCGAAGCCGAACTCGAAGCCGCTGTGATTTTGACAACGATCTTGAACACAGGGCTTGAGAACATTGAACTTCTTGAACAACGCTCTCGTCACATTCAACGCATGCAACGCCTGATGGCGCTGACGAGCCAATTCCTTACGCCGGCTTCAGTCCAAGAGGTGTTTGCACGGATTGGCAATGGCGTACAGATGCTAACGGGGTTGTCTTGTGTAGGCGTGGCAACACGTGATGAAAACGGCGCTTTTCGTTTTACATGGGCGCAGAATATGCCTTTTTCACTTGTAGAACGTTTGGAGATGTGGCTACCACGCCTCCATAAAAACAATTTGCCGTATCGTGTGTTCTCCCGTGACGATATCCCCGATCTCATTGCACATTTTTCACAGCTGCATGGACTGATAGCGTGGCCATTGGTCTATCAAGAACAACTTGAAGCCATTGTTGTGGCGGCGGCTTTTCAGCCAGTGACGTGGCCGGATGAGTTGGATGAGGTTCTCTCAATTTTCATGCGCCAAGCCTCGATTGCCTTGCAAAACGCATACTTGTGGACAGAAACAAATCTGCACAGCATGCATTTAGCGGCCCTCAATGAAGCAGCGCGTGAGATGAGCCGCACATTAGATCGCCAACGTTTGCTTGATTACATTTTGGAACAAGCAGTCAATGTTCTGGCGTGTGAAGCCGGTACGCTTTTTTTGATTGATGAGCAGACGCAAGAAATTATTTTTGCTTCGACACTCGGACCTGTTGCCGAACACTTACGTGGACAGCGCTTACCACCGGGTACGGGGGTTGTCGGGCAAGCGATTGAGCAACGCCGCGTAATTATCCAGAATGACGTGCAGGCGACCAAGGCGTGGTTTCACCAGGCAGATCAGGCGACAGGTTTTGTGACGCGTGCCTTGCTTGTGGTGCCTTTGATTGCTCAAGAGAAGGTGATTGGTGCATTGGAGGTGATCAACAAACAACAGGGGCTTGGGTTTACGGAACAGGATGAACATTTAGCGGTTTCGTTTGCAGCACAGGCGGCGGTTGCCCTAGAGAATGCCCGTTTGTTTGAAGAGATTCAACGGCAAGTGCGCGAATTGCAGCTCTTGCACAAAGTGGCAGCCATTTGTGCCGCCGTCGGTTCCGAAGATGAGTTATATACCAAGGTGACACAAACATTGCGCGAGGTTTTTCCGCATATCAGCAACCTGGGGATTTTGGTGTTGGATGCTGTGCATGGCGTTTTGCGCTTGCATGATTCATACGTCTTCCAATCATCTCCCCCCAAGCAGGTGATTGTGCCGGTCGGAGAGGGTGTGACAGGCTGGGTTGCATTGACGGGACGTCCATATCGGAGCGATGATGTTTCACGGGAAGCCAGTTATCTCAAAGTGGAAGAGCGTGTGCGCTCTGAGTTGGCTGTTCCCATCATGGCGGGGAAGACCGTGCTCGGTGTGATCAATCTCGAAAGTGCGGAGCCAGGCGCATTTGATGAACGCCAGGAACATGTCATGCGCATCATCGCCGACCAGATGGCAACGGCTGTTCAACGCTTGCGAGCTGCGGCGCGCGAGCGTGAAAGCGCGGTGCAGCTCCAAATGATTTATGAACTGGGGCGACGTCTTATTACGATTCTCGACCCGGATGTCTTGTGTCGAGAAGTAACGGCGCAAATTGCATCAGCGCTTCAATTTGACCAGGTAGCGATTGGCACGCTTGATGAGGATAGCGAAACAATTCATATGCGAGCGGTCTATACAACTACCCCTGATGGGCCTGTGATTCCGAAGCGCGTGCCGGTGGGAGAAGGCACGCTGGGCGAGGTTATTCGGTTTCGGCGGCGCATCACGATCACTCGCCCACTTTCAAACCACCTGCATCCTATCCAAACTGAAATTGCACTACCGCTAGAATCGCATACGGGCATTTTGGGCGTTCTCTTTGTTGCTCGACGTGGCGCAAACTCTATTTCGCATGAGACGGCCAAATTGCTCTCCATTTTGGCAGACCAGGTGGCAACAGCCTTACATAACGCTATGCTCTATGAAGCTGAGCGGCGAGCGCGTCATGTGGCTGACACATTGCGTATGGCCAACCTGGCTTTGACGGAAAGCTTGAAGATAGATGTGATTGTGCAAACGTTTTTGGATTATCTTTCACGAATTGTGCCCTATGAAGAGTACCTTGTTGCCTTGCGTGATGTCGATCATCAAGTGGTTGTCCATGTTGTTTCGCAAGGATTGAAATTTCAACGCGGGCAAGTTCTCTATCGCGCGCTCAATCGCCAACACATGGCAGAACAGCCTACGCTTGTATCAACAGCGTGGGGTGAAGAACTCAGCGAAACACGATGTTGGCTGTATGTTCCATTACAGTTTGGGGCGTATCATATCGGAGCATGCTTGCTCGGTATGCCACAGTCATACACATTGGATGAAAACGATAGAGACGTGATTGCTGCGTTGGCTGCGCAAGCCGCTTCAGCATTGCAAAATGCCTTCATGGCAACAACGGACGAATTGACGGGGTTGATGAATCGGCGCGCCTTTTTCGAGCAGGCACGGCGTGAGTTCAAGCGCGCCAAACGGTATAACAAGCCGCTTGCGGCGATTATGATTGACCTTGATCACTTCAAGCAGGTGAATGATACGTATTCGCATGCGGTGGGTGACCAGGTGCTTTCAGAGGTCGCATTGCGCATTCGCGAAACAGTGCGGACACTCGATATTGTTGGGCGGTACGGTGGCGAAGAAATTGCCGTTGTAGCGCCCGAAACATCACTTGAAGGGGCGATCCAATTGGCGGAACGATTGCGCCAGAATATCGCGCTGGAGCCAATCGAGACATCGGCTGGCCCTATTCGGGTGACGGTGAGTGTGGGCGTTGCCGCTTTGACGCCTGAAATGATGTTGCTTGAGCAATTGTTGCACGCTGCTGATGAAAAATTGTACGTAGCGAAAGCGGAAGGGCGCAATCGTGTTTGCGCCTAATCAAGCGTGGTACTCTGTCGTGGAAGCCGCCGAACTACGTACGGTTATGGGTGGCTTTTTGCATGGCAAGCGTAAATGTACATAACACGTGAGGTGGATGCATGGTGCACGGTATGGAGCAGGCGGCATCTGGATTGGAAAAGCGAGGCGTTTTTCAAGGGGGCAAGAGTATCATCACGGATGGCAACATAATCGGGAGCATAGTGGGCGAACGCCCACAGCGCAAGTAAATCGTAATTGGTGTCATAGAACATTAGATTGGCGAGTTCGGGTTGCAGTAATCCGGCAAAATCAATCATGCGGCGTTGCGCATAGTAGCCAATGATACCTACTTCAAGTGTCCCGATCGTGGCTTCGGGGGCGGTGTGTGTAGCGAGCCATTGACCGGTCTGCGTGTAAAGACCGATGCGCCAATCGCGTGATGTGCGATCGTGCCACAAGTAGAGCATGTTCCAGCAGGCAAGGATGATGAAAAACGCAGTGTGCCATTGCCGGGGAACACGCCTGAGGACAAGCGCGAGACCGGCGCCAATGGCAACCGCCGCTCCCAGCATCAGTGGGACATAATACCAGAAGTAACGGCTCACATGCAGAATGGCATACCCCATACCATGCAGCGCACTCCATATGACGAAAACGCCCCACATTCGTGAAGCGGGTTTCCACCACATCGCCAGAGCCCCTATGAGAAGCAGGAGAAGCAAGAGCGCCCCGACAGGGGTTTGTGTCATCTTGGTCAGAAGATTGATTGCCCCCTCTGTGAAAGATTGGCTAATGGCCATGCGGGCTTGGGCTTGCTTGGTGGCGAGCGTGGCGGGAAAAGGACTGCCGTAGAAAAAAGCCGCCCAACCGTGCCAAAGTGCCAGGGGGGTGCTCAACAGGGCAATGGATGTAAATGTGAGTTTGCGATGTGCAAATGCGTGAACCCCAACAAGAAAAGCGAGCAAAACGGCATCGGTGCGTGTCAATACCGCCAGTGCAAGAAGCAGGCTGGCTGCATGCATCTGCCCACGCGTGTAGGTGCGAATAGCGGCTAGCGCAAACAGAATGAGCATGGGCATTTCGCAGCCAAGTGCCTGGCGCACATAAGGAAGGAGGGGGAAGAGAAACATAGCACTGAGCCCGATAAGGGGAGTGCGCCATTGCCGTCCAAGTTGTCCAAGCAGAGCGGTGCTCAATGCGAGCGCAAGCGCGCTGAGCAGTATCGCGCCTTTGGGCAGATCGAGCCCCATTTGCGCGAGTGGCGCAAGAATAATCGCCCACAATGGGCTTGTGGTGCTGAGCAGATGTTCGCCGGGCGTATAGACGAGACCATGCCCGTGTGCGAGGTTCTGGGCATAGCGGTAGGTCACAAATGGATCGTCAAACGACCAGTCGCCGTACCAGGTTGCCAGCATCAAGAAAAGAGCACCGCCCCAAATCAGCGGTAAGCGGTGCTCAATATGTTTTGTCCGCGTGGTCATCATGCTTGCTAATGGATGATATAGAGTGGCGCAAATGCGATGTCAATCGTGTTGCCTGTGTATGGAAGTGGTTCACCGAACATGTCAAGCACGTTGGTTGTATTCGGTGGCAGTACCCATGTAACTGGCGTCCCTTCTTCTGTGCGCCATACAATGTCCACCAAAGCGCCATTCGCCGCTTTGAAGCGATAGCCTTCAACGGGAGGCGATGAGATATCCGCGATGAATGTCCCGCCATAGAGTTGTTGGCTCATCTGCTGGATGGCTCTATATGCCAGCGTGGGGGTGTTTCCCGGCAAAAGCCCGCCGTAGCGCCAGCCAGCACCGTTGAGAGTGTACCAGTACACAGCATCAATATCGTGTGCCCATGCGCGTGTGTAAAGCCGAACAGCATAGACGGCTTGCGCTTGTTCGCGTTCTTCCGTGAGACAATTGGTTTGAGCTTCGTTGCATAGCAAGGCGCCTTCATTCATGATGATACGTTTACCGCTGATTCCATACGTGCTCATGATGTCCTGCAAAAAGGCCAATTTCCCCAATGTCGCGCCACCAAACGATTGCCATACTGCATGATTGAGGTCCCAATCGGTGGAAATTCCGTTCCAGGCTGTGTAGGAATGATAAGCAAGCGTATCGAAGTATTGACCACCCCCATATGCCAGAATCCCCTCGAAAAACGTACCGGCTTCTGGGCACCATGGGTCGTTAGGAGGTAAATTGTGTATGGGATTGCAGCCAAGCAGAAGCCCTCCGAGAACGACTTCGGCGTCTGGGTCGGCGGCTTTGATGGCGGTGTAGGCTGTTTTGAGGACTTTGACATACCGTTCAGCCCCGAAGTAGGGTTCTGTTTTGGTGAAATCCCCAAAACAGCCCCACTCAACGTATTGGCTTGATGGATCAACATTCGTCGGGGCATCGGGTTCGTTCCAAATTTCCCAACTGTTGATGAAATAAGGCGCGTTTTTATACCGATTGACCATATCAGTCACAAAGCTGGCAAATTCATCCAAAGACTCATCGCGAATAGGGCCACAGTAGGAATAGGGCTGGGCTTGTGCCCAGAGGGGGGTGCCGAAAAGCACAACGGTCGTTTGCATGCCCGGAACAGCAGCCAGGTTTGCCAAATCAGCGTCAATCTGCGCAAGATACGTTTCGTCATAGGTGCCCTGAGTGGGTTCGATACGGTCCCAGCGCATGTTGTTGTAGCGCATGCGTTGGATGTGGGCGTCTTGGGCATATGCCAGCACCTGCGGAGTGGCGCCATTACGAGTAATTTCGGCTCCCCAAATGCCGGCAGGCGGTGGCCACTTGTGCATAACGGCGGGCAAGAATTGTGTAGTTGGTATTGATGTGGCATGCGAGAAGCGCGAAAAGGTCCCCATGACAAGAATGGTCAATATGCTAAATAATAAAAAAAATATACGACGCATGATGTTTATTCTCCTTTAGAATGAGCGATAGAACCTTGTTCCTAATAATACGAAATGAGCGAATGAATACCAAGTATGAAAAAGGTCCCATAGAGCAAAAGTGGCACCAACCACCACCGATGAATGGGGCGTTGCGAATGGAGCCACCACGCCCAACTGCCTGTCAGAAGGAGTGTTGAGATTGTGATGGCTGGATAGACGTAGCGCGGTGCGGGCATTGAGAACACACCAAGGAATTGGTATTGCAGTGGCCATACAAGAGCGATCCCCCAAATGCCGGCGCCAACCAGCCCCGCATACAAAAGAACGGCTTTGCGCAGGGTATTGGGTTGACGAATCCACCACCATATCCCGCTGAGACTGCTCAGCCCAAACCAGGCGAAGATGAGCCAGCGCCACAGTGTGCCTTCAATGGTGATATGCCCCCACGCAAAACGCCCCATGTAAGCATGCAAGAGGAAGGGAAGAACCTGGGTGATGATCAGTGTGCTGCTCGTGCGCACATCGAACAGCATCCCCAATGCTGTTCCCGGATAGTACCGCCGTGCTGTCAGCCACTCTTCAATTGCCGGACGCAAGCGCGGCCATGCAGCTTCGGCGGAACCGTTGCGAATGAGGTTTTCAAAAGAGGCGTCGCCCCATACGCCACGCTGCGCCGTCTCATCCAGAAACTGTGGCGTGATTGTGCTCGGGAATTGCCCTTCTACCAGCACCATACCATCGAGCCAGAGCGTCAACGGTGGTGTATTGCGAGCGCCGGATTGCTGGATGACATAATGCAAACGCGCGGCTTCTTCGGGCACTGTGGTCGTCCAGGCGTAGAAACGGGGTTCTGTAGAAACATCTACAGCCTCGGCTGGGAGCGTATGCAATTGAATCGAACCGGCCGGGCTCCACGCCAGTGTTGGCATCTTCACACGTGCCGGCTCACTGGCCCACATGAAAGCGCCAATGGTGACGGTGCGTCCCCGAAGTGCCTGAATGCGCTCTTCGGAAACGATGGGGTTGAGCAGGGAAACCTGCGCGCCCGGCTTCAGGTCAATCCGCAAAGCCGCTGAGCCCAGCGGAGCGTTGACGGTGGTATCGCGCAGGCCTGGGGTACTCTGGTTCGGAATGGTGTAGCGCAAGCGGTGCCAGTGTGCCGCATCACCCGTGGTGAATACAAGGGCGGCGGTTGCTATACCTGCTATACCCACCAACAACGCCAACCATCGCCAGCGCCAGCCGCGCCGCCCCCACCATGCCATCACGCTTGCCAGCAGGAGAAATGGCAGCGCAACGAACGCGGTGCTTTTTGTGTAGAAAGCGGCAGCGGCAAACGCAATTGCTGCCACGATATGCCACACTTTCACTTGCTCAGTAAAGAAAGCTGATGTTGCCCATATGAAAAGCGTCAACACAAAAATCGCGCCCACATCATTGTTGACAGCCGTCATAATGTCGGGGAATGGCGGCGTCAGCAAAACACCCACCGGTACTAGCCAGCGTAGCGGATGATGCTCGGGCGTAAGCAAGCGGATAAAAGCGGCGCTCGCCAGTACCGTTCCCACGAACATCAACAATGACACAAGGCGCGCTACACGGAGTTGTGAAACAACATCCAAATGGCGCACCAAGCGCAATGGTAGCGCCACAATGCGGTAGTAAAGCGGCGGATGGTGCAATTCAAGAATGCCGATTGAGAGGGGGTTGGCGTCGCTGAGCAAATTTGGCGGTTGCAAAAGGGGTGTGTAAAAATCATGCACCACCATCGAAGCGGCTGTTTCGCGGCGCATGGTGCTATCAACCGCCTGGTCTGCCAGCTTATCCGGGCGATTGGCAATCAGCCACGCATATTCAAAATGAGTTGGCTCGTCGTAATGTTGCCAGGGGGGGATCAGAAACAAAAACAAAACACCCACGCAGAGCGTGAGCGGCGTCAGCCATACCAGCAAAGAGTGCTCAAAACGTTTCAGTAAAGTTGACATAACAACTTCCGTACTCGGGTTGGGGTGAAGCAGTACGCATTATACGAGATGCCCTTGCGAGCGACAAGCACTTGGGGAAGCATATCATGCAGAGCCGTTTGACAAGAAGGCGACGCTGATTATGGTGCCTTGCCTGACCCCTTTTCATAAAACGATGCGGATATTTTGATTTATGCGCCAAACGCTTCGCACACGCTGGAATCTGGTTGTTGGTTTGCTTGGAAGTTTGATTTTGCTTTTCGCCCTCTGGCGAGCGGGTGCGCCTGCCTGGCTCCTTTGGGCGTACAACATCGAACGCGCCGGCTACGCGCTGGATAGAGCGCTGGTGTGGCCTGAGCCCCGTCTTTCGGATTCACTCCCCATGCTCGCCGCCGATGCCGATGAAGCAACGCTTCGCACCGCCCTGGCGCACCTTGCTGCCGCCATGCGCTGGCGACCCGACCATTTTCATGCGTATCGGCTCGCTGGGCATCTCTACGCTGCGCAGCATGATTGGAGACACGCCGCCGAATCGTTGGCGCAAGCCGCCCAACGCGAACCGCGCAACCCGTTGCTCCCTTGGGAAGAGGGCCTGATGTATGAGCAGATGGCGTTGGCGGTGGAACGCGCCCCGCGCGAAGCCATGTTGGCGCACTTTGCAGCGGGAACAGTTGAAGCACCAGCCGCGCCGCTCGATACGCCTTTCTGCCAGGGGAACGATCTGCGCACATGCTACGTGGGGCGTACAGAATGGGCATTGCCGCCGGCACATGTGGCTGGTGCTTTGCCCGAAAGCGCTCCCGTCCTCTTCACGCATCCCCCTGTCAAGGTGCGCGCCGAATTGACCATCCCCACGCAAACGCCCGCCCTGCTGTTTCAGCATGGATTGGCGCCCGAAGCCAGAGACTACGGCACGGACGGCGCAACCTTCCAGGTGTGGGTGGAAACGCCTGATGGCGCGACGATGGTGTACGAACGCACCGTTGACGGGGAAACCGCCCGCCGCGGCTGGGTTTGGGGCGTTGCAGACCTTTCACCCTGGGTGGGACAGACGGTCACGGTGGTGCTCGTCAGTGGACCCGGACCAAGTGGGAATACGCAGGGCGATTGGTACGGGTGGGGCGATTTGGTGCTGACAACACCCCGTGCGGCACGCTATGCACAACAGGCGCCGCGTGCCCAGATGCGTGCGGTCTGGTTGGCGGCTGGGTTTACCCCCGATTACCTTGTTCAGCGGGCGTTGGAATCGTTGACCCGCCTGCAAGACCCCGCCGACGCCCGCCGGTGGGCGGCGCGTATCATCGCCCTTGACCCCACGCAGCCGCACGGCTACTCCATCATGGCGGACGCCTACGCTGCGGAGAAGATGTGGGCGGCGGCAGCCGCCTTCTACCGTGAAGCCGCCCAACGTGCGCCTGACGTGCGCGACCACATCTACAACGCCGCCCGTATGGAAATTGAGTTGGGCAACCTCGAAACGGCGGCCAACCTGCTTGAACAGACGCCCAACCTGCCGTTGGGCGCAATGCCGCGCAGCGTCATCCTCTACGAATTGGGGAACCTCTACCGCACGCGCTTGCGCGACCCCGAACGCGCGCTCCAAGCCTACGACCGCGCGCTTGAATGGCGTGAGTGGGGGGACCGCCCCAATCTTGAGGCTGAAACACACGTGCAACGCGGCAACGTCTTGCGGCAATTGCGCGACTACGAAGCCGCGCTGGCTGCTTATCGTGCGGCGTTGGCGCTCAACCCCGAACACTACTGGGCAATCGTGGGCGAAGCCCAAGCCCTGCATGCTTTGGGGCAAAGTGATGCCGCCCTTGCACGCCTCGATGCCGCCATTGCGCTCAACCCCAACCAGGCGTATGCCTTCAACGTCAAGGGGGATATTTTGCGAGCGTTGGCGCGTATTGACGAGGCGCGTGCCGCCTATCAGGCCGCGCTTGAACGCGACCCCGACAACCGCGCGCTCCAAGACAAACTCAACGCGCTTGAAAATCAATCCTCGCCCTAAGACGCACAGTTTCCTTGACACCCTGCCAATCGCGGCTACAACATACCTGACAAGACAATCGCATACCGGTGTTGTGAAGCCCACAGCACCGCACCTTCGGGGCAGGGTGAGCCTGCACACAGATGTGCATGGCAATTCCCGACCGGCGGTATGTTCGGCGGCGACCGAACGAGCCCGCGACCCGCGCAAGCGGTGGATCCGGTGAGAGGCCGGAGCCGACGGTATAGTCCGGATGGGAGAAGGTGGCGGCGCGGCAGGCGCATTATGCCTGCTGAATGGGCGTGCGTTCAGCCATTCCTGCATGAATGGTTGTTTGGCCTTTCCTTTCCAACCAAGGCCGAACGCATGCCGCGACGCACCTGTTTTTATGTTGACATAAAACCCGCACTCCGAAGGTGAGCGCGGGTTTTTGCATAAGGAGCAACTATGCATGCACAACAGCCGTCTGAACCATTCATGCGCCGTGCGCTGGCGCTTGCCGAGCAAGCCCGCGGGCGCACCAGCCCGAACCCCATGGTGGGGGCGGTGCTTGTGAAAGATGGGCGCATTGTGGGCGAGGGCTATCACCGCCGTGCCGGGGAACCGCACGCTGAAATCGAAGCGTTGCGGGCGGCTGGTGAAGAAGCCCGCGGGGCGACGCTCTACGTCACTTTGGAGCCGTGTTGCCATTATGGCCGGACGCCGCCCTGCACCAACGCGCTGATTGCAGCCGGCGTCGCCGAAGTCCACATGGCGATGCTGGACCCCAACCCACGTGTGGCGGGGAAAGGGCGTGCCGCGTTGGAAGCCGCCGGTATTCGCACAACTGTGGGGCTGTGCGAAGATGAAGCCCGCGCGCTCAACGCGGCGTTCATCAAATGGGTGACGACTGGCCGCCCCCTGGTGATTGCCAAATTCGCGATGAGCCTGGACGGCAAAATAGCCGCCCACACGGGGGATGCGCGTTGGATTTCGGGGGAAACTTCGCGAATCTACGCGCACCACCTGCGCAACGAAGTGGATGCGATTTTGGTGGGCGTGCAAACCGTCTTGGCGGACAACCCCCGTTTGACCACACGTTTGCCCAACGCGACGGATGTGCGCCACCCTGTGCGTATCGTGCTCGACAGCCGTGGACGCGCGCCGCTGGATGCGGAGGTGTTTCAGCCCACGTTGCCCGGCCGCACGCTTGTGGCAACCACTTCCGCCATGCCGGCGTCGCACCGCGCGGCGCTTGAAGCCCAGGGCGTAGATGTGCTGGTTTGTCCGTCGGTGCATGGGCGTGTGGCGTTGCCCGCTTTGCTGGATGAACTCGGCAAGTGTGAGATAACGTCATTGCTTGTGGAAGGCGGGGGGACGGTGCTGGGCAGTTTCTTTGACGCCGGTTTGGTGGATGAAGTCGTGGCGTTTATCGCGCCAATGGTGATTGGCGGCGAGCACGCCCCCCAACCGGTTGGCGGGCATGGCGTTGCGCGCGTAGCCGACGCCTGGCGTTTGGATGACCTGCGCGTAGAGCGCTTGGGAGACGATATTTTGGTGCGTGGACGTGTTCGGCACCCCCACGCCGAGAACGAATAACCAAGGAGGCGACATGTTTACTGGCATTGTTGAAGAAGTCGGGCGTGTTGTGGCTATTGAGCATCACGAAGGGCGCTCGGTGCTCACAGTTCAGGCGCAGACCGTGCTTGAAGGCACCCGAATTGGCGATAGCATCGCCATCAATGGCACGTGCCTTACTGTGACGGCGCTGACCCCGACTACTTTCACCGTCGAGATGGTGCCTGAAACATTGCGGCGCACCAACCTGGGCGATTTGGTCGTAGGAAGCGGCGTCAATTTGGAACGCAGCCTGACGCCGCACTCGCGCATGGGCGGGCATTTTGTGCAAGGGCATGTGGATGGAACAGGCGAGGTGCGCCATATCCGCACCGAAGGGGATTCGCGCGTGGTGCTGTTCAGCGCTCCCGAAAACGTGCTTCCGCACATCGTCCCCAAAGGGTTTATCGCGGTGGATGGCGTCAGCCTGACCGTTGTCGAACGTTTGGATGATGGGTTTAGTGTGGCGTTTATTCCCCACACCCTCGCCCATACCATTGCTGGCGAGTATCGCGAAGGGACGCGCGTCAATCTCGAAGCCGACATTCTGGGCAAGTATGTCGCCAACATTGTGAAACAGTACATGACACAACCCTAAACCAACCAGTTTCAGGAGGCATTCCTATGGCATTCGCATCAATCGAGCAAGCGCTTGACGCGCTGCGCAATGGCAAAATGATCATTGTGGTAGACGATGAAGACCGCGAAAACGAAGGCGACCTGGTGATGGCCGCCGAAAAAATCACCCCCGAAGCCGTCAATTTCATGGCAACGCATGCCCGCGGCTTGATTTGCGTGGCGTTGCCGCCTGAGCGTGTGGACGCCTTGCAACTCCCCCCCATGGTCAGCGGCGAAAACACATCGCCCATGGAAACATCGTTCACGGTAGCGGTGGACGCCCGCTATGGCATCACCACGGGCATTTCAGCCGCCGACCGTGCCCACACCATTCGCCTCTTGGTGGACCCCAACACCCGTCCGGGCGACCTGGCGCGTCCCGGCCACGTCTTCCCCTTGCGGGCGCGTCCCGGCGGCGTGTTTGAACGCCCAGGGCATACCGAAGCCGCCGTAGACCTGACGCGCCTGGCTGGGTTGACGCCGGGCGGGGTGATTTGCGAAATCATGAACCCCGACGGCACCATGGCGCGCCGCGACGACCTGGAACGCTTTGCCGCCGAACATGGTTTGCTCATCGTCACCATCCGCGACCTCATCGAATATCGTCGTCAGCATGAACCCCCCTTGCAGCGGGTGGCCGGCGCACGTTTGCCCACCCCCTACGCCACCTTCCGCATTTTTGCCTACCAACCGCGCGAAGGGGGACAACCCCATTTGGCGCTGGTGCTGGGCAATGTGACCGATGGCGCGCCCGTCCTCACGCGCTTGCACTCCGAATGTCTCACCGGCGACGTGTTTGGCTCGCTGCGGTGCGATTGTGGCGAGCAGTTAGACCGCGCCATGCGCGCCGTGGCCGCCGAGGGACGCGGCGTGATTCTCTACTTGCGGCAAGAAGGGCGCGGCATTGGCTTGTGCAACAAATTGCGCGCCTACGCCCTGCAAGACGAAGGGCTGGACACCGTGGAAGCCAACGAGCGGCTGGGGTTTCCACCAGACGCCCGCGAGTATTGGATGGCGGCTTACATGCTTGACGATTTGGGCGTGCGCCAGGTGCGCTTGCTCACCAACAACCCCCAAAAAGTGGCCGCCCTGGAACACTACGGCTTGACGGTCGCCGAACGGGTGCCCCTGGAGATTACCCCCAACGCGGAAAACGAGCGGTACTTGCGCACCAAACGGCAGAAGATGGGGCACTGGTTGCAGGCTTTCTCGCCCAAAACGCATCTCTCAAATTTTTGAAAACAGATTGGAGGCAACCGTGGCACGCATTGACGAAGGCACACTTTCCGGCACTGGGCTCAAAATTGGGGTTGTGGTGGCGCGTTTCAACGACTTCATTACACGCTCCTTGCTTGACGGGGCTTTGTCCGCTTTGCGGCGGCATGGCGTGGCTGAAGAGGATATTCACGTGGTGTGGGTGCCGGGGGCTTTTGAAATTCCCGTAGCGGCGTACCACATGGCGCGCACTGGTCGTTACCATGCGTTGGTCTGTTTGGGGGCGGTGATTCGCGGCGCAACGCCCCACTTTGACTACGTAGCCGGCGAAGCCGCAAAAGGCATTGCCGCCGTGGCGCGCGAGACAGGCGTCCCAACCATCTTTGGCGTCCTCACAACAGACACCATCGAGCAGGCTATCGAACGCGCGGGGACGAAAGCCGGCAACAAAGGCTATGAAGCCGCCGTCGCGGCTATCGAAATGGCAACGCTCATTCAACGCTTGCAAGCCTGAACATCTTGCCGCCACCCACCCCCGGCAGACCTGGCGCAGTTTGGAAACGCGCCAGGTCTGCGCGTTTCTGGGACAGGCGCATCCACCACACGCCCGACTGATTGACGGTTCTCATTTTTTGATTAGGCTAAATTTCACTCAAAGAGACACCTAGGCGGGGGCTGGTGCATGACCGTATTGACCGAAGCCATGCAAGATTACCTCAAAACGATTTGGCGGCTTGCGCATGAAGAGAACGTGCCCGTCACAACAACCGCGTTGGCGGATGCGTTGGGTGTACGGCCTGCCAGCACCACCAACATGCTCAAGCGGCTGGCGGCGCTGCATCTGGTCAAATACGAACCGTACCGGGGCGTGGAATTGACCGAGGCAGGCGAAAAAGTGGCGCTTGAAGTCGTGCGGCATCATCGCCTGCTCGAACTCTACCTGACCGAGGCGCTGGGTTTTCCCCCGGATGAAGTGCATGAAGAAGCCGAGCGCCTTGAACATCACATCTCCGAAGCCTTTGAGCAAGCCATCGCCGAGCAGTTGGGGCATCCCACCCACGACCCCCACGGCGACCCCATCCCCACCCCCGATTTGCGACTTGTTTCGCGGCCGGCCCGCCCACTCAGTGAACTGGACGTTGGGCAAGAAGGCTACATTCGGCGTGTGCGTATCAGCGCCCCCGAGCGTGTGGAAGCATTAGCGGCGGAAGGCGTTGCGCCCAACGTGCGGGTGCGCGTCCTCGATCACCGTGAACAGGCTTGCGTGGTGCAAATTGTGGTGAGTGGGCGTGAGGTGGTGATTGTTCCCGATGAAGCCTGTGATGTCCTCATCGAACCGCTTCCAGAGGTAGAGAATGAAGAGGGGTGAGGCTTGTCATTTGTGTGGTCTCCTCCTTCTGATAGAATACACAGGCACTGTTTGTACCCATTTGCTGCTCAGTGATTTCCGACACGAAGAAGTGTCTTTGTACGTTGTGGTACTGCAATCACACTGATGAAAGGAGTGACACATGACCAACCAAACCGTCCAGATTAACAAAGGGCTTGAAGGCATTGTTGTTGCCGAAACCGCGCTCAGCAAGGTTTTTGGCGAAGAAGGTCGCTTGATTTATCGCGGTATCCCCATCCAAGAGTTTGTCGAGAATGATGCGCTGTACGAAGAAGTGGTCTATCTCCTCTGGAATGGCAAGTTGCCCACCAAGGCTGAACTTGATGCATTCATGGCTGATTTGGCGAGCAAGCGGGCGCTGCCGGACACCGTTGTGAACCAGATTACCCAATTCCCCAAAACCGCTGACCCTATGGTCGTCTTGCGCACGGTCGTTTCCATGCTGCACATGTATGACGAAAACCCGGACGACCTTTCGCCGGAAAACCTGCGCCGCATCGGCTCGAACCTGCTCGCCAAATTCCCCACGATTTTGGCAACCTTCCACCGCTACCGCCAGGGGCTTGACCCTGTCGCGCCGCGCACCGACCTGACCCACGCGGCAAACTACCTCTACATGCTCAATGGCAAAGAACCCGGTCCCCGCTCGGTGGAAGGGGTGAATGCCTACCTGGTCTTGCTGGCCGACCATGGTTTCAACGCTTCGACATTCACCGCGCGTGTGGTGGCCGGCACGCAGGCCGACATGTACGGTGCGATTACCGGGGCGGTGGCGTCGTTGAAGGGACCGCTCCATGGTGGGGCGCCGACTGCGCTGGTGAAACAGATGGAAGAGGTGGGCGACCCTGCCAATGCCGAAAAGTATGTTGAAGAAGCGTTGGCCGCCAAGAAGCGCATCATGGGCATTGGGCACCGCGTCTACAAGACCTACGACCCGCGGGCGCGCATCCTCAAGCGAATGGCTGAAAATATCGCCAAGGAAACGGGCAACACCCGCTGGTATGAATTGGCCGCCGCGATTGAAGCCGCCGCTTTGCCGCGTCTTGAAGCCAAGCGGCTCTACACCAACGTGGACTTCTACTCGGTGCCGCTCTTGCTGAGCCTGGGCTTGCCGACCGACATGCTCACGCCGACCTTCGCGGTCAGCCGCGTGGCGGGCTGGGTGGCGCACCTGCTCGAACAGTACGCCGACAACCGTCTCATGCGCCCGCGCTCCTTCTACGTGGGACCGGAAGAAGCGCACTACGTGCCCATTGACCAGCGTGGCTAACAACACGAGTTTTCGCGTACCAAGCGGGGTGGACAACTTGTTCACCCCGCTTTTTGTTCATCACGATGTGCATGGCTTGTTCTCCTCTACGCGCCAGTGACACCTTACACCTTGCCAGCATGCCAAATGTCAGATATAGTGAGAGGCGGTTGTGCAGGATTTCACGGATACTTGCCAAATTTTCACAATGCGTATACTGTCGGCACGTTGAAAGCCCCACATTCCCAAATCACTGTTTGCCGGTCAAGTTGGCGTCCTGACAAATGCTTGTTTGTGCAAAATGGCACGTTCATGTATGATGGCCGCCGACTTTGTACCGGTTTTCACATACGGTAACGCGAGAGGAGGATGTTGATGGCGCACGAACAGGCACAGCCGTCGGACGGTATCAAGCCGCTGACGCGACGTGAGTTCCTCAATTACGTCTGGCTTGGTTCGTTGGGTGTCTTCTTTGCCGAAATTGGCGGCATGGGGTTGCTTTTTGCGTTCCCGCGCTTCCGCGAGGGTGAATTCGGTGGTGTGTTCAATTTGGGTCCTGCCAGCAACCTGCCGCCGGTCGGAAGCGCCCCCCAAGCCAACACCAAAGGGAAGTTCTGGTTGGTGCATCTCGAAGAAGGGGTGCTTGCGCTCTACGTTGTGTGTACACACCTCGGGTGTCTTTACCGCTGGCAAGAAGCGCAAAACCGCTTCATCTGCCCCTGCCACGGTTCGCAGTTCCAGAAAGATGGGACGTATATCCAGGGTCCGGCGCCGCGTAGCCTCGACCGCTTCGTGGTGCGCATGCTTGACGCGGCTGGGAATGTGCTGGCCGAGACCGACCGTGTGAAGAAAGGTCCCGTACCCGTTCCAAGCCCGGATGCGATTGTGACTGTTGATACCGGCGATTTGCTGCGTGGCGATCCGCACTAAGCCGGTGAGTCGTGAGCCCGTTTGCACTGACGCAACTCTCTGAACGCTGATGAGGAGTGAACACTATGCTTGGGTTGCAAGATTTGCGTAATCTGCCCAACGACTTGCAGCGCAAAATGCGCGAATTGCGCGAGCAAGATTGGGAACAGGTCGCTCGTGAAAAGATTGACGAGCGGGTCCGCATTATTACGGCGGGGATGGATATTGAAGAATTGCGCGCCGTTTTCCGCGGGGACCCGCCGACTGAGAAACCCAACCCGCGTTTCAAGGTGCATACCACGTCGTTCCTCATGCACATTCGCCCGCGCTACTACCCGCGCGCCGCGACGTGGTTCACGCACACGTTCCGCTTGGGCTTCCTCAGTGCGTACATGTTCTTCATTGAAATTGTCACCGGTCTTATCTTGATGGTCTACTATGCGCCGACGCCTGACACGGCGTATAGCAACATGATTAACATTCTGAGCAACGTCTGGTACGGCGAGTTGCTGCGCGATATGCACCGCTTGGGTGCGGAGTTGATGGTCGCCGTTGTGGCGTTGCACATGTTACGCGTATACATGACCGGTTCGTACAAAAAGCCGCGTGAATTCACCTGGCTGACGGGGGTTGTGTTGCTGGGGATTACGCTCTTCCTCTCGTTCTCCGGCTACCTGCTCCCGTGGGACCAGTTGGCGTTCTGGGCGGTGACCATCGGTACGTCGATGGCGGACAAGACGCCGCTGATCGGGAAGGAAGTCAACCTCTTGTTGCGTGGTGCGCCGGACATTGGCGCCGGTGGTCTCTTGCGCTTCTATCTGATGCACGTGCTCTTCTTGCCCTTGCTGGGGATTCTCTTCACCAGCATTCACTACTACAAGGTCTCGCGCGAACACAGTATTTCGTTGCCTGCTCGTGTGGAAGAAGGCGATTTGGACCCCGACGAAAAGCGTTGGGCGACGGAGCGCATCAACCTCATTCCTGACTTGCTGACGCATGAATTGTTCCTGGCAATCCTCGTCGTCGTGCTGATGATGGTCTCGGCGGCGACGTGGTACAGTGCGCCGCTGGAAAGCCGTGCGCAGCCCAACGTTACGCCGTTGGATACGAAAGCCCCCTGGTACTTCTGGTGGTTGCAGGGGATGCTCAAACTGGGCGACCCCACCTGGATGGGTGTGATTCTGCCCGGCCTGATTGTGCTCTTGTTGGCGGCTGTGCCCTACATTGATAACAACCCCTACCGTCTGGCGAAGCGCCGCCCCATTGCTGTGGCGCAAGGGGTGCTGGCAACAATTGCCATTCTCATTCTTTCGTACATGGGCTTGCCGCGGTGGGGCATTGAAACGCCGCCGGCAACGCGCATCATCCAGGATATCGCGCCGCAGGAAGGTGTTGGTCCGTTGCGCGAATTGGGCTATGCAGGTGTACCGCTTGGTACGTTTGACACCGACACGTACCAACTGCCGCCAAACCCAACTGAATTCGACCTGCTCTTTGCCGAGTTCCAGCGCCGTGTGAAAGAAGCACCGCTGGTGGCGCCGCACGGTGAATGGAAGATCGACTTGTGGCAGCCGACCTTGAAGCGTGTCCATATGGAAATCTCATGGACCAAAGTGGATGACGACGGCAACATTGTCTATGATGAAAACGGCAATCCGGTGCGCGATACGTACACCAAGACGGTCTTCCTGCACCAAAACACGAAGCACCACTAGGACAATGGAGTAGCACAATGTCAATGGTACGTGTCCAAATTACACTCGGGATTTTGCTCACAATTGTCGGATTGCTTGTGGTGGCTTGGGTCGGCGTGAACGAGCCCAAGCGCATGGAAGAAGCAACAGCCAGCTGGGAAGCCCGCCGTATTGAATACGGGGCGGAGCTCTTCGAGCGTAACTGCACCTCGTGCCACGGTGTTGATGCGCAAGGGACGCCTGGCTTGGCGCCGCCGCTCAACAGCCGTGAATTGCTTGAACAGCGCGCCGCTGAAATGGGCTGGCCCGGCGACGCCTTTGGGTACATTGTGAAGACGGTGGAAGGTGGTCGTCTCATCTCCAGCCGCCCCGATCAGTATGTGGGGAACATGCCCAAGGGCGATATGGCGATGCCGCCGTGGGGTGAACAGTTTGGCGGCCCGTTGACCCAGTTTGACATTGAAAACATCGCGCTCTTCTTGCTCAACTTTGAAGAGTTCACGCCAGAACAGCAGGCGATGATTGAAGCCGCTCAGCAAACCGAAGCAGGTGGTGAAGAAGCCGCCGGCGGCGAAGCAAGCCTCGAAGAACGCGCTGTGCAAATCATGGTGAATAACGGTTGTGGCGGCTGCCACACCATCCAGGGCGTTGCCGGTATGGTGGGGGCTGTCGGTCCGGAGTTGACCAAGATTGGCGCCGTGGCGGCCGAGCGCATTGCCGACCCCAACTACGCGGGTGAAGCCACCACGCCTGAAGAGTACATCCATGAATCTATCGTGAACCCCAACGCTTTCGTGGTGGAAGGGTTCCCGGCGAACGTGATGCCGCAAAACTTCGGCGAAACGCTGAGCGAAGAAGACATCAATACACTGGTTGAATACCTGTCCAGCCTGAAGTAATGACCGAAACCCTGCCTGGGCGCATGAACAGAGCTTGTTGATGCGCCCAGGCTTTCATCGCGATGGGAGTGGTGAGAGTGACGACCATGGAACGCAATCCCAAAGACGTGGTTCGAGACCTGATTCCTGATTACGCCGCGGATATTCTCGCCGAGGATGAACTCCTCGCGCAGACGGTGCTCGTCACGACGTGGGACAAACTCATCAAGAACCTGGATGCGCTCTACAACTGGGGGCGCAAATCGTCCATTTGGCCGATGACGTTCGGCTTGGCGTGCTGCGCCATTGAGATGATTTCAACCGCGGCCTCGCGCTACGACATTGACCGCTTTGGTGCCGGCTTGTTCCGCGCGACGCCGCGCCAGGCGGACTTGATGATTGTCTCGGGGACCGTCACGAAGAAGATGGTGCCCATCATCATCCGCCTGTACAACCAAATGCCTGAACCAAAGTACGTTATCGCCATGGGCGCGTGCGCCACGGGTGGCGGTCCGTTCAAAGAAGGCTACAACGTCGTCAGCGGGATTGACAAGTTTATTCCCGTTGATGTCTATGTGCCGGGGTGCCCGCCCACACCGCAGGCGCTTTTGCAAGGCTTGATGACCTTGCAAGCCAAACTTGATGGGCAGAGCATCAAACATGCTCCCTGGTACCGTAGCCCGCTGAGCGAACCCGTGCCGCCGCCCTTGCTGGGGCCCGATATTGTGGACCCGCGCCAGATTCCCGTGCTGGCGGAACGTATTGACCAGCAGGAAGAACCGCAGCGCAAGCCGCCCAAGAAACTGCACCGCGTCAAGGTCGCTGAAATTCCTCAGCGCGAACTTGAAGTGACGGAAAAGGCGGCGCACTTTTTGCGCGAGCGCTTTGGCGACCAAGCCTTCAAGCAGGAAGGCAACGCCCTCATCGTCGAGCCGAACTATTTGCAAGACGTTGCCAAAGCCCTGCGCGATGACATGGGCTACGACTACCTCGCCAACTTGACCGCCGTTGACTACATTGACGAGGGCAAAATTCAGGTGGTCTATCACCTGTATAGCATTCGCAATGGCGGCGGTCCGCACATCTACCTCAAAGTGGATACCGACCGCGACGACCCGCAAGTGCCGTCGCTGGTGCCTGTGTACGGGGGTGCCGACTTCCAGGAACGCGAAGTGTACGACATGTTTGGCGTGCGCTTCTTGGGGCACCCCAACCTGCGCCGCATCCTGCTCTGGGAAGGTTTCGATGGCTTCCCGCTGCGCAAAGACTGGCTGGAAGCCTACTACGAGCAAGACCACAAGCCCTATGATTCACGCTGGCCGGAAGGCCACCATCGTGCCGCTGAAGACCGCAACATCTGGGGGCGCAATGTGCGCTATCCGGGGGACTTTGACCCCGAAGCGTGGAACCCCATGCGCGAAGACGTGATGGTGGTGCAACCCGAAGAACTGGCGCGCCTGGATGAAGTGCGCTCCGAGAAAATCATCGTCAACATGGGGCCGCAACACCCCTCGACGCACGGGGTTTTCCAGATGCGCGTCTTGCTCGACGGTGAAACGGTGGTGGACCTGGAGCCGGTGATGGGCTTCATGCACCGCAACCACGAGAAAATCGGCGAACGCAATGCGTGGCTGATGAACATGCCCTACACCGACCGCCTGGACTACCTGGCGCAGATGGGCAACAACTTCGGCTACGCGATCACCGTCGAGAAATTGCTTGGCGTGGAAGTGCCCGAACGCGCCGAATACATCCGCGTCATTATGGCGGAGCTGAACCGTATTCAAAGCCACATGTGGTCAATCGGCTTCTTGCTGAACGACCTGGGCGCGTTCTTCACGCCGTCGCTTTACTGTATCGAAGAGCGCGAAATGATTCTCGACCTCTTCGAGATGGTTGCCGGTTCGCGCTTGATGGTCAACTACTTCCGCTTTGGCGGCGTGGCGCACGACCTGCCCGAAGAGTTCTTGCCGCTGGCGAAGAAACTGGTGTACGAACGCTTGCCGCGCGCCATTGAAGAACTCGACCGCTTCTTGACGACCAACGAAATCGTGCAGGTGCGCACCAAGGGCATCGGCGTGCTCTCTGCCGAGCAAGCCATCAACCTCAGCACGTCGGGGCACATGCTGCGCGCCAGCGGCGTGAAGTGGGACTTGCGCCGCAACGACCCGTACAGCATCTACGATCGCTTCGACTTTGAGATTCCGGTGCTCTACGGTGGCGACATCTACGATCGCTACTACATCCGTATCCTCGAAATGTGGCAGAGCCTGCGCATCTTGCAGCAAGCCCTCGAACAAATTCCCGAGGGCGAAGTGCTCGCCGGGCAGAAGAAGTGGAGCATCCGCGTGCCCAAGGGTGAAGCCTACGGCCACGTTGAAAACCCGCGTGGTGAGTTGGGCTTCTACGTGGTGAGTGATGGGGGCAGCAACCCCTACCGCTACCACGTGCGCAGCGGTGCGTTCATCAACCTGACCGCGCTCAGCCACATGGCGAAAGGCTACAAAGTTGCCGACTTGATTGGTATTCTGGGCTCGATTGACATCGTGCTCGGGGAGGTGGACCGCTAATGTTTGGCTTCGATTTCGGTTTCAACTTCTTGAAGGGGATGGCGATTACGGCGAAACACTTTTTCGCCACCTACGTGCAAGACATCAAGACGATGGGCAAGTGGGACCCGCCGAGCGCCAACCTGGAAACGGGTATTCCCGCTGAGATTACGGGCTACATCACCACGCAGTACCCGGAACAGCGCCTGCCCGTGCCTGAGCGGTTCCGCTACAACCCGATGCTCATCTACGAGCAGGAAACGGGCGATATTCGCTGCACGTCCTGCGGGATTTGCGCCAAGGTGTGCCCGCCGCAGTGTATCTGGATCGTGCAGGCCAAAGATACCGCCGGGAAGACCATCCCGCAGTGCCAGGAGTTCTACATTGACACATCCATTTGCATGCAGTGCGGGTTCTGCGCGGAGTATTGCCCGTTCGACGCCATCAAGATGAACCACGACTACGAAATTTCGTCCTACGAACGCCATGAGTCGTGGGTGCTGGATATGCAGGAGTTGCTCGTCAGCACGCGCTACTACGCGGCCACCCACCCCACAGCGTGGGAACGCGAAGAAGCCGAACGCGCCGCCAAAGAGGCTGAAAAGTCTTCGGTTGAACGCTAAACAGAACCACAAAGGGGTGGCAAACATGATGAGCCACCCCTTTTTTAAGCATGGATGTGAATGAGGAGAGCCGACAATGAACCCATATTTGGCAATAGGGTTGTTGTTGCTGGTCAGCACGGTGTTGGCTGTGCTGATTATTGTGTTGGGCGAAATCATTGGTCCCGACCACCCAACACGGCGCAAACTTAGTCCCTATGAATCGGGGATGGTGCCCATTGGGCGCGCGATGCAGCGCATGCCCATCAGTTTCTATCTCGTGGCAACGTTGTTTATCATTTTCGATATCGAAGCCATTTTCTTGTTCCCGTGGGCGCTGGTCTATCGGAAACTGGGTGTGTTTGGTGTCCTGGAAATGTTGCTCTTTATTGGATTGTTGGTTGTAGGGCTGGTGTACGTTTGGAAAAAAGGAGCGTTGGAATGGGAGAACTGAACCCGAATACCGAACCCATGTTGCTGGACCCCAACAAGAGTGGCGCGCCGGGGATTGTGCTGACAACGCTTGACCAGGCTGTGGCGTGGGCGCGAGCCAACTCTATTTGGCCTATGCTCTTTGGGTTGGCGTGCTGCGCCATCGAGATGATGTCGGCGCAGTCAAGCCGCTATGACATGTCCCGCTTTGGGATGGAGTTGATGCGCGCCTCGCCGCGCCAATCGGACTTGATGATTGTCGCCGGGCGTTTGAGCCGCAAAATGGCGCCCGTGTTGCGCCGCCTGTACGACCAGATGCCCGAGCCGAAGTACGTGATTGCGATGGGCGACTGCGCTTCGTGCGGCGGTATCTTCAACAACTACGCCATTGTGCAGGGTGTGGATGAAATTGTGCCGGTAGATGTCTATGTCGCCGGTTGTCCACCGCGCCCCGAAGCCCTCATTGACGGCGTGTTGCAATTGCAACGCAAGATTGCACGCCAACGCACGGGCGAAGTGCTGCATGTGGGTCCGATTGATATTCGCAGTGAGTGATACGACCGTTTGACAAGCCACATGCACAAAACGCCGTCGAAGAAGGGGCGATTCGACGCAGGTATGCGGCGACGCCCCTTTTTTATCGCCGAAAGGTGGTCATCACAAGTTGCGCTCTTTGCTGTTTTCTGACAGAATAGGTGGCCGCCTGCATGTGATAAAATGCACAAGCACCGCTGGTTTTGTTTTCAGGTGTGCCGAACTTCGCATTCAAGACAAGGAGTGTGCGAATGGATCGCACGGACATTGAGACGACAAAAGAGCCAACCACCGCAGACCTGGTGCGCGAAGCGTTCGGCGATGCCGTGCTGGACGTGACCGAGCGCCTGGGGGAAACAACCATCACGCTGACGGTGAAAGCCTTGCCGGACGTGGCGCGCTGGCTTCGTGATGAACGCGGTTTTGAGATGTGCGTTGACGTCACGGCGACCGATCATCCGCAAGAAAAAGAACGTTTCCGCGTGGTCTATCACTTGCTTTCACTCAGCCGCCGCGAACGCCTGCGCCTGGCTGTGCGCGTGGGGGGCAAAAAGCCGACTGTCCCCACGTTGACAACCGTTTGGCCTGGTGTGAATTTCTGCGAACGTGAAGTGTACGATATGTTTGGCGTGCACTTCGACGGGCATCCCAACCTCAAACGCATTCTCATGCCCGAAGATTGGGATGGTCATCCGTTGCGCAAGGATTACCCGCTGGGCTACGAACCGGTGCAGTTTACGCACAACTTTGAAGAGATTGACCAGAAGAAACCATACGCAAAATCCTGATAGGGTGAAAGAAGGGAGCCACCTATGGGCATGCTCCAAAATGCTGTCAATTGGTTGTTAGGGCGCGACCAGCGCGGTGCATGGGAACTGCACGAGGAAATGCGCGAGCGCCAATTGGAACAGATGCTCATTCCGACGTGGGAAGAGGGCGAACGTGGTCCCCGTATGTTGCTCAACATGGGGCCCCAACACCCTTCAACGCACGGTGTGTTGCGCCTCTTCCTGGAACTGGAAGGCGAGCGCGTTGTGCGTGTTGAGCCTGATATTGGCTTTTTGCACACGGGGATTGAAAAGACGTTCGAGTACAAGAAGTACGAGCAGGGCGTGACCCTGACGCCGCGCACCGACTATCTCTCAAACGTGTTCAACACGTGGGCGTACTGCATGGCGGTGGAAAAACTGCTGGAAGTGGAAATCCCCCCGCGTGCTGAATACGTGCGCGTCATCATGGGTGAGTTGCAGCGCATTAGCAGCCACCTGGTCTGGTTGGGGACGCACGCGCTCGATATTGGCGCGATGAGCGTCTTCCTCTACGCCTTCCGCGAGCGCGAAATGATTCTCGACATTTTCGAGATGGTCACCGGCGCTCGCATGATGATGTCCTACTTCCGCCCCGGCGGCTTGGCGTGGGACATTCCCGAAGGGTTCGAGGAAGTGGTGGCGTCGTTCATTGACCTGATGCCCTCGCGCATTGATGAGTATGAAGCCTTGCTCACCAACAACCCCATTTGGCGCGAACGCACCCAGGGCGTGGGCGTTGTTGACGCCGAAACGGCTATGGCGATGAGCGTCACAGGGCCAATTTTGCGTGCGACGGGGGTTGCGTGGGACCTGCGCAAGACGATGCCCTACTCGGTCTATTCAGAATTTGAATTTGATGTCCCGGTGGGCACGCATGGCGACGTGTTCGACCGCTATCAAGTGCGCCTGCAAGAAATGCGCGAAAGTATCAAGATTATTCGCCAGGCGCTGGACAAGTTGCCGGGTGGTCCTCATCGTGTGGATAACCACAAGGTTGCGCCACCCCCCAAAGAAGAAATTTACCTTTCGATGGAAGCCCTCATCCACCACTTCAAACTCTGGACAGAGGGCATGCTGGTGCCGCCGGGTGAAGCCTACGCCGCGATTGAAGGGCCGCGTGGCGAAATTGGCTTCTACGTGGTGAGTGATGGCAGTGCGCGCCCGTATCGCGTGCATATGCGCTCACCCAGTTTCAACAACTTGCAAATCATCTCGCACATGGCTGAAGGGGGATTGGTGGCGGACTTGATTGCCATTATCGCCAGCCTGGACCCCGTGTTGGGTGAAATCGATCGGTAGAAATTGGTGGATGCCATGAACAACTTGTACCAAAAACACCGCGAAGAAGTTGAAGATATTTTGAGCCGGTATCCCGAAAAGCGGGCGGCTGTGATGCCGTTGCTCTGGCTTGCCCAGGAGGAATACGGCTACGTTTCCAAAGAAGCCATGCGTGAAGTCGCCCAAATTTGTGAACTCGACCCCACCGATGTGTATGCAGTGGCGCACTTCTACTCGCTCTATTTCAAAGAGCCGGTAGGGAAGTACGTCATTCGCTTTTGCACCGATATGCCGTGTGCCTTGGTGGGTTCGGAGCAGGTGTACCAGTATTTGCTGGACAAACTGGGTATCAAAGATGGTGAAACGACGCCCGACGGCTTGTTTACCGCGCAACAGGCGGTCTGTTTGGCGGCGTGCGGGGCAGCCCCTGTGATGCAAATCAACTTCCAATACTTCGCGAACCTGACGCCGCAACGCATTGATGAGATTTTGGACTTGGTACGCGCCAACGGTCTGCCGCCCAATGGGCCGTTGCGCTTTGAGCCACGCGAAGAGTCGTCGGACGCCTGAGAGGGAGCGCCATGGAACAAGTTTACTTGTTGTTGCGACACCGCGAGATTCCGAACATTGACCAGTACGATGTGTACGTGGCGCATGGCGGCTATGAGGGATTGAAAGCCGCTTTGGAAAAAAGCCCGGATGAAGTGATTGACATTGTCAAACAGTCCGGCTTGCGTGGGCGTGGTGGTGCAGGGTTCCCCACCGGCGTCAAATGGGGCTTTGTGCCCAAAGATGTGTTCCCCAAATACCTGGTTTGCAACTTTGCCGAAGGGGAACCGGGGACGTTCAAGGACCGCGAGATTGTCGAAAACAACCCGCACCAGCTCATCGAAGGGATTATCATCGCCGCGTACGCTATTCAAGCCAGTACCGCATACATTTACCACCGCGGCGAGTTCACCTATGCCGCCGCGCAGTTGCAGAAAGCCATTGCGGATGCCGAAGCCCACGGCTGGCTGGGTGAAAACATTCAGGGGACTGGTTTCAGTCTGAAAATTCACCTGCACCGCGAAGCCGGCGCTTACATTTGTGGGGAAGAAACGGCGCAATTGAACAGTATCGAAGGCTATTTGGGACAACCTCGCTTGAAGCCGCCGTTTCCGGCTGTTGAAGGCTTGTGGCGCAAGCCGACCGTCATCAACAACGTGGAAACGCTCTCCAACTTGCCGGGTATTTTGCGCCATGGGGCCGATTGGTATCGCCAGTGGGGCACCGAAAAGAACCCCGGCACGCGTATTTACGGCGTCAGCGGGCATGTGGTGCGCCCCGGCTTGTACGAGCTGCCCACCAATGTGACCGCACGCGAACTCATTTTTGAGCATGCGGGCGGTATCTGGAAAGGGCGTGGCTTCAAAGCCTTCATTCCCGGCGGTGTTTCGGCGCCGATTTTGACCGAAGAACACCTCGATACCCCGCTGACGTTCGACGACTTGGCCGCTGTTGGCTCGATGGGGGGCTCTGGCGGCGTGATTGTGATTGACGACCACACGGATATGGCGTGGCTCACCTACAAGATGGTGGCCTTCTATCGCCATGAATCGTGTGGGAAGTGCAGCCCATGCCGCGAAGGGACCTACTGGCAAAAGATGTTGCTCACCCGTATTGTCAGCGGGCGTGGGACACGCACCGATATTGAATTGTTGAAGCAGGTGAGCGACCAGATGACGAACAAATGCTTCTGCCCGCTGGGTGAGTCTTCGCGTGGTGTGGTACAGGCGGTGTACAAGTACTTTGGCGATGAAATGTACGTGCACGCGAAAGATATTCCGGTTCTCCAAACCGAGCAACGGTCTTAGAACAAGACATGGTCAATGGAACAGAGAGTGCCATGAGCGAACAAAACCTTGTTACCATTTACATTGATGGACAACCCGTTCAAGCGCCCGCCGGTACCCCAATTGTCGAGGCGGCGAAGGCGGCTGGTATCGAAATCCCCGTCTTTTGCCACCATTCCAAGTTGACGCCGGTGGGGATGTGCCGCATGTGTCTGGTGCGCGTCGGCACGCCTGCGCGCACACGCACGGGCGAGCTGGAATTGGACGAAAACGGCAACCCCGTCATTCGTTGGTTCCCGCGCTTGATGACCGGGTGTACGACGCCGATTACCGAGGGCATGCACGTTGAGGTCAACATTCCCGAAGTGCAGGATGCATGGCGGGGGACGCTCGAATTCTTGCTGACAAGCCACCCGCTTGACTGCCCGGTCTGCGACAAAGGCGGCGAGTGCCCATTGCAAGACCTCACGTTCGCCTATGGGCCCGACCTGAGCCGCTTCTATAAACCCTACAAACTGCACTTTGAAAAGCCCATCCCGCTGAGCGAACTCATCTGGCTCGACCGGGAACGCTGTATCTACTGCTCGCGCTGTATTCGCTTCTGCGATGAGATTGCCAACGACCCCGTGCTCGATTTTGCCGACCGTGGGCGTGGGCAACACATTGTGAGCGTGAGCGATGTCCCGTTTGATTCGTATTTCAGCGGGAACACAACCGACATTTGCCCGGTTGGCGCGTTGACGACCGAAGATTTCCGCTTCAAGGCGCGTGTGTGGGAGCTCAACAATGTGCCGAGCGTCTGCCCGCACTGCCCCGTGGGGTGCAACATTGTCATTGGCGAACGCGCGGGCGATATCAAGCGCATTATGCCGCGCCAAAACGAGTGGGTGAACGAAATCTGGATGTGCGACAAGGGGCGCTTTGGGCACCACTTTGTGCGCGCCGAAGACCGGTTGACCACGCCGCTCATCAAGGGCGAAGATGGGCAATTCCGCGAAGCCACCTGGCCCGAAGCGTTGGACTACGTCGCCAATCGGCTTTCGGCGGTGATTGCGACCGAGGGACCGTTGGCGGTGGGTGGTATTGCCGGTGGGCGCGCCGCCAATGAAGATTTGTACCTCTTTGTAAAACTGTTCCGCGATGTGCTGGGGTCGCCGAACATTGACCACCGCATTGCCTGGCCGGTGGGCACGGGTATCGAACAGGCTGTTGCCGAAGTGGGGCTGACCAGCGAGTCGAACCTGAATGCGCTGGGCAAAGGCGCAACCATTCTCATGCTGGGGACGGATGTCAACGAAGCCCAGCCGGTCACCTACTTGCGTGTGCGCAAGGCGCGCCGCAGTGGCGCACATGTGGTGGTGGCGCAAGCACGCCGCGTCAAAGAACATGCCGAAGCCACACACACGCTCGACTATCGCGTCGGCGGCGAAGCCCACGCGGTGGTGGCGTTGCTGAAAGCGGTGCTTGCGCGCCTGGATGAACCTTTTGGCGCATACAAGAAACTCGACGGCAAAGATGACGTGCTCGCCGCGCTTGAAGCGCTTTCGCAAGAAGACTTGCTGGCGCAAGCCGGGCTCACCGCCGAAGCGGTTGAAGCCGCCGCCGAGGCGATTGCTTCCGCCGAGCACCTGGTGGTGATGGTGGGGCGCGAAGCCCTGGTGGGGGCTGGTGTGAACGCGACAACGCTGGTGGATGCTGTGGTTGCGTTGCTGACGGCAACCGGTAAAGCAGGGCAACCCAACAGCGGGTTGGTGGCGCTCTGGCCGCACAACAACACGCAGGGCGCGAACGATATGGGCGTGTTGCCGCACTTGTTGCCCGGCTATGAACCTGCTGAAGCCATTGGCGCTGACATTGACGCCATGTTGACCGGCGCCGCCGGGCTCAAAGCCATGTACATCATGGCCGCCGACCCCGTGCGCGACCGCCCGTCGAGCCGTGCCGTGCTTGAAAACCTCGACTTCCTGGTCGTGCAAGACCTCTTCCTGACGGAGACGGCGCAACTGGCGGATGTGGTGTTGCCGGCGGCGGCGTTTGCCGAACGCGATGGGACTTACACGTCCTATGAACGCCGTGTCCAGCGTTTCGATGAAGCGTTGGAACCGCCGGGCGACGCTATGCCCGACTGGTGGATTTTGGCGCAATTGGCGTCGCGTTTTGATGCGGCCTGGCCGCTTTATACGCTCGCCGATGATGTGATGCAGGAGATTGCCAAGCAGGTCAAACGCTACAAGAAGATGACCTATGACAATCTCGAAGGCGAGCCGGTTGTGTGGAGCACGACCGCCGACCGCCACCACATCTACACGGGCACGGCGACGCTCAACTCCTGGTTTGGGCGGCAGTGGGAAGTGGAAGCCGAAGCGCGGCGGCCAAAGTTTGCGTTGCGCTGGCATGATTTGCAAGCAGTGGAGGATGCCGAAGGCTTCCGCGTGGTGCCGCAAACGCGGCTCTATGATAACGGCACGCTCATTCGCCGCAGCACCTTGCTTGACCAGCGCCGTGCACGCCCCGAAGTGGTGTTGAGCGCGGCGGACGCCGAGCGCCTGGGTGTGCAGGATGGCGATGTCGTGCGTCTGGTACGCGATGGCGTGCAGGTTGAAGCCCCTGCGCGTATTGGAAAAGGCGTGCAGCCGGGTGTGGTCGTCGTGCCGGTGGACGTAGATGGTACTGAATGGAACGCTTTGACGGGGGGCGGTTTGGAAGCCCCTGTGGTTCGTCTTGAAAAGGGAGCGCAAGCATAACGCGCAGGTGAGACAACAAATCAGGTGAGGCACCATGCTGGCCGATTTCATCGAGACCATTGTGAAAATTATCGTCGTTGTGGTTGTGCTGCTCACGGGCTTTGCCTACATGACCTGGTTCGAGCGGCGTGTGATTGCGCGTTTACAGGTGCGCATTGGTCCTAACCGTGTGGGGCCTGAGGGCTTGTTGCAACCACTGGCGGATGGGGTGAAACTCTTCTTCAAGGAAGACATCATCCCCGCCGAAGCCGATAAAGTGCTCTACTTGCTGGCGCCCGTGCTGGCGGTTGTGCCGTCGTTGCTGGCGGCGGCGGTGCTGCCTTTTGGTCCCGACATCACGCTGTTTGGGCGCACCATTCACCTCTACATCGCCGACATCAACATTGCCTTGCTCTACTTCCTGGGGCTGGGATCGCTGGGTGTGTACAGCGTGGTGTTGGCCGGCTGGGCGTCGAACAACAAGTATGCCTTGCTGGGGGGCTTGCGTGCGTCAGCGCAGATGATTTCCTACGAATTGGCGATGGGACTGTCGGTGCTTTCGATTGTCATGCTGGCGGGCTCCTTCAGCCTGGTGGATATCGTCAACGCGCAAGCCGGTGGGCGCTGGTTCGTGCTGATGCAACCGCTGGCGTTCATCATCTTCATTATCACGATGCTGGCGGAAACGAAGCGCGCCCCGTTCGACTTGCCGGAAGCCGAACAGGAATTGGTGGCTGGTTTCCACACCGAATACAGCGGGATGAAGTTCGCCCTCTTCTACATGGGGGAATACATCGGCATGATTGTAATTAGCGGCGTTGCGGTTTCGCTCTTCCTGGGCGGCTGGCGCGGTCCGTTTGCCGAGCAGATTCCGCTGTTGGGCGTGCTCTACTTCTTCCTGAAAGTGGCTCTGTTCATGTTCTTCTTCGTCTGGATGCGCGCCACCTTGCCCCGTTTGCGCTACGACCGCTTGATGCAATTGGGATGGAAAGTGTTGTTGCCGCTTTCGCTGGCGAATGTGGTCATCACGGCGTTGGCGGTGGTGGCGCGTGATACGGGATTCTTTGGCCTGTTGGGATAGCAATACTCGTGGTCTTTTTCTCCGCCTTGCGAAAGGTGTGCAAGAGGCGTACACGAGTCATTCAAGAAGGGAGTTGGCACAACCATGATTGGAGCAATTTTTGAAGGGCTGCGGACAACGTTCAAACAGATGTTCCGCAAGCCGATTACAGTGGAATATCCCGATATCAAACGCCCGGTTTTTGAGCGTTTTCGTGGGCGGCATGAATTGAAACGCCACCCGAATGGGTTGGAGCGCTGCATTGGGTGTTCGCTCTGTGCAGCGGCGTGCCCCGCGGACGCCATTTTTGTGGAGCCGGCTGAAAACACGGATGAAGAACGCTATTCGCCGGGTGAACGCTACGCCAAGCGGTATGAAATCAACATGCTGCGCTGCATTTTCTGCGGTTTTTGCGAAGAAGCGTGCCCGGTGGATGCGATTGTGCTTGAGCACAATTACGAGATTTCGAGTTATACGCGCAAGGCGATGATTTACACGAAAGAGATGCTTTTGGTGCCGCCGCCGCCGGGGGTGCCTGGGACGCCGCAAAAAGGTCCCGCACCGCGTCCGCAAGATATGCCGCACCCGGTGCATAACCCGCAACGTGTGGACCGTGTGCCGCCTGGTGGGTTTGTGACAACCTACGTGCCCACCAGCCTGCTGGACGAATACGACCTGACGCCGGATGTGGTCTTGCACCCGGTGCCGGACCCTGAAGACGATGAGAACGCGGAGGGCTAACCGATGAGCGGCGCGGAACTCTTCTTCTACGTGCTCGCAGTGTTGGCGATTACATCGGCGTTGGCGATGGTCTTTACGCCGCGCCCTGTCTATGCGGTGCTCTTCATGGTGATGAACTTCATAGCGGTGGCATTGCTCTACCTGCAATTGGAAGCGCCCTTTTTGGCGGCGGTGCAAGTGCTGGTCTATGCCGGCGCGATTATGGTGCTCTTCTTGTTCGTGGTGATGTTGATGGGTCCTTCACCGGCGCCGTTGTGGGAGCATATTCCCGCCCAACGCCCGCTGGCGTTGTTGTTTTCGCTGGGGTTGTTGGGTGCGCTTGTGGCGGCTATCCGCAACGGAAGTTTCACCCAGTTGACGGGGACGATGACCGAAGCCATTGCCGCCGCCGGTGGGCAATCGCAAGCCCTGGCGGAACACCTGTACAGCCGCTACTTGCTGCCGTTTGAATTGACTTCGCTCATCTTGCTGGTTGGGATTTTGGGTGCGGTGGTGCTGGCACGGATGCCGCGCCGCAAGAAAACAACGACTGACTGAACTGCTGATTTCAGGCGATTTGTGTAGGGAGACCAGACCATGCCTGTACCGGTTGAAAACTACCTGCTCTTGGGAGCCGTCTTGTTCGTGATTGGCATGTTGGGCGTGTTGTTGCGCCGCAACGCCATTGTGATTTTCATGTCTATCGAATTGATGCTCAATGCCGTCAACCTGACTTTTGTGGCGTTGGCGCGCCACCTGAATTCGCTTGATGGGCAAGTGTTCGTCTTCTTTGTGATGACGGTGGCGGCTGCCGAAGTCGCCATTGGGTTGGCGCTGATTGTGGCGATTTTCCGCTCGCTGGGTACATCGGACGTGGACGACGCGCACATGTTGCGTGGCTAACAACGAAGATGACATAAAATTTCGACGAAACAGGTTGAGGGAACCATGGCAACACTTGTGTGGTTGATTTTGCTCATACCGCTGGCTGGCGTTGTCGCCAACCTGGCGTTGGCGAAGGTGCTGCCCAAGCGCACCGCGGGTTGGTTGGCGACGGCGGCTGTGGGCGTTTCGTTCGTCCTTGCGGTGGTGCTCTTCATGCAAGTTCGGGGTGTGCTGGAAGAGGAGCATGCCTTTTTGACCGAGCCGCTCTACACATGGGTGCTTGTGGATACGCTCTATGTACCCATTCAACTGCTTGTTGACCAACTTTCGCTTTTGATGGTGTTGGTCGTGACAGGGGTGGGCTTCCTCATCCATGTCTATTCAAATGGGTACATGGCGCACGATGATGGCATTCGGCGCTACTTCGTTTATTTGAACTTGTTTGTCTTTTCCATGTTGCTGCTGGTGTTGGGCGCCAACTATGTGTTGCTTTTCACCGGTTGGGAACTGGTCGGGTTGTGTTCCTACTTGCTGATTAGTTTTTGGTACACCGACCCCAAGAACGCCGCCGCCGGGCGCAAAGCCTTCATTGTCAACCGCATTGGCGACTTTGGCTTTGCACTTGGCGTTTTCCTGATTTGGACGACGTTCGGCTCGCTGGTGTATACCGATGTGTTTGAAGCCGCAGGTACGGCGGCGCCGGCAACCTTGACGCTGATCACCTTGTTGCTCTTTGTGGGAGCCACCGGGAAGAGCGCGCAACTTCCGCTCTATGTCTGGTTGCCTGACGCGATGGCTGGTCCCACGCCTGTTTCGGCGCTCATCCACGCGGCAACCATGGTGACGGCGGGCGTCTACATGATTGCCCGCTCACATGCGCTCTACGCTGCCGCGCCTACAACACCGTTGATTGTGGCAACGATTGGCGCACTGACGGCGATTTTTGCCGCCAGTATTGCCATCACGCAACTGGATATCAAAAAGGTGCTGGCGTATTCGACGGTCTCACAGTTGGGCTACATGTTCCTTGCCGTAGGCGTGGGGGCCTATGTGGCTGCGATTTTCCACCTGTTCACCCATGCCTTCTTCAAAGCGTTGCTCTTCCTCGGTTCGGGGAGTGTGATTCACTCGATGGAACATGCCGCGCATGAAACGGGTGAGCACATTGACCCGCAGGATATGCGCCACATGGGCGGCTTGCTGAAACGCATGCCCCAAACGGGGTGGACCTTCCTCATTGGTGCGGCGGCGCTGGCCGGCTTGCCGCTGACATCGGGGTTCTTCTCGAAGGATGAAATTTTGGCGCAGACTTTCTTCGGCGGGCATACGGTGCTCTACCTGATTGGCGCTATTACCGCCTTCCTGACCGCGTTCTACTCGTTTCGCCAGTTCTTCATGGTCTTTACGGGAGAGCCGCGCAGCAAAGCAGCCGAACACGCACACGAATCGCCCGCCGTGATGACCGTACCGCTGATGATTCTGGCGGTCTTTGCGCTGGGTGCTGGGCTTGTGTTCGGCTTACCGCTTGAAAACGGCGCGATTCATCACTGGTTGGAACCGGTCTTCCACGATGTGCTTGAGCACCACGAGGGCGGTAATCCCATGCTGTTGATTGCCATTTCGTCGGTGATTGCTCTGGCGGGGGCGGGCTTGGCGTATGCCATCTATGTGCGCCGCGCCGCCGACCCCGAGGCATTGGCGGCACGCTTCGCGCCCCTGTATCGCCTCTCGTACAACAAATTCTACGTGGATGAACTCTATGGCGCGTTGTTCGTGCGCCCCTTCTTTGCGCTGGCGTCGTTCCTGGCGTTTGTGGTTGACAAACTGGTCATTGACGGTGCTGTGAACGGGGTTGCAACCGTGTTGCGCTTGGCAAGCGAAATCTTGCGGCGGTTGCAAATGGGGTACGCTCGCGCCTATGCGTTGACGATGGCGCTGGGCGTGCTGATTCTGGTGGCCTACTTCTTGAGTGGTGGTTTCTAACGTGCTGAAGAATCCGTCGAATAGAGGAGACGATAGAGAACGATGAACCAGTTTGGATTGCTTTCGGCCATCATCTTCGTTCCGTTGCTTGGCGCATTGCTCATTGCCTTGCTGGTGCCACGCAACCGCATGGATTGGGTGCGTGGGTTGGCGTTGGGCACTGCGTTGGTCGAACTTGTTCTGACGCTATGGCTCGTGGCACGTTTCGACCCCACGTCGGCCGACTTTCAATTTGTCGAAACCCATTCGTGGATTTCGCTCTTTGGCGGCAACGTCACGTTTCTGTACCGTGTGGGGGTTGACGGGATTAGCCTCTGGCTGATTCCACTCACGGCGTTGCTGACAGTGGTGGCGATTTTGTTCTCGTGGGGGAGCATACAGACACGCGAGCGCGAGTACTATGCGCTCATGTTGCTGCTCACCACGGGAATGATGGGCGTTTTTACAGCGCTCGACATGTTCCTTTTCTACATCTTCTGGGAAGTTGTGCTCATCCCCATGTACTTCCTGATTGGGATTTGGGGGTCGAAGAACCGCATTTACGCGACTGTGAAATTCGTGCTCTACACTATGGCGGGGTCGGCGTTGATGCTGGCCGCCATCATCGCGTTTGCCTGGATTTTGGTGCCTTTCACCCAGCAACTCACCTTTGACCTGACCGTCTGGAAGCAGGCGGTACAATCAGGGTTGTGGGATGCCGGCATTGTCAGCGACCGCATGGAAACGCTCATGTTCCTGGCGTTTGTGCTGGCGTTTGCCATCAAAGTGCCGCTCTTCCCCTTCCACACCTGGTTGCCCAACGCCCACGTTGAAGCGCCGACCGCTGGTTCGGTCATTCTGGCGGGCGTCTTGCTGAAAATGGGGACCTATGGCTTCGTGCGGTTTGCGATGCCTTTGTTCCCGCAAGCCTCACAACAGTTCGCGCCCATTCTGGCGGGGCTTGCGATTGTGGGCATTCTCTATGGGGCGGCGGTGGCGTTCGCCCAACGTGATATCAAGAGCCTGATTGCCTATTCTTCGGTGAGCCACATGGGTTTTGTTGTCCTGGGTTTGGCCGCGATGAACCCGCAAGGCGTGAGCGGTAGCATTTTGCAAATGGTCAACCACGGTTTGAGCACGGGGGCGCTCTTCTTGCTCATCGGCATGATTTACGACCGCCGCCATACACGCGAAATGTCGGAATACGGCGGTTTGTGGAAAGTCGTGCCGGTGTACGCCATCTTCTTTTTGATTGTGGCGCTCTCAAGCCTGGGCTTGCCTGGGTTGAATGGGTTTGCCGGTGAGTTCATGATTCTCATTGGGGCTTTCCGCGCGAACCAGTGGTGGGCGGTGTTTGCCACCTTTGGTGTGGTGTTGGGGGCGGTGTACATGCTCTGGCTGTACGGCAACGTCTTCTTTGGCCCCATCACCAAGCCGGAAAACGAAACGTTGGCTGACTTGAACAAACGCGAAATCCTGGCGCTTGTGCCGCTGGTGGCGCTTATCATTCTCATTGGTGTTGCGCCGCACATTTTTGTCGAACCCATGCAGCCCAGTGTCGCACGTCTGTTGCAGGAAGTGGGCGGCACCGTTTTGACGATGCGGTAAGCCATGCGACCGACGACGTCTCGACAGGGCAAATTTGAAGGATACACGGTGAAGGAACTATGAACGACTTCTTCGCACTTGGCTGGGAAGCCTTGGGACCATTTTTGCTGGTCTGCGCTACGGCGCTCATTGTCATGTTGAGCGATTTGTGGCTGGAAGATGACGAGCGCGAATGGCTGGCATATTTTTCGCTGGCGGGGCTGGCCGGGGCGTTCATCATGGCCGTACGGCAGTTCCTGCTGGTCTCAAATGTGCAGCAGCCTTCTCTGGCGTTCAACGATATGATTATTTGGGATCGCATGTCCAGCGGTTTTCATGTGTTGCTGGTTGGCGTGGCGTTTGTAGCGATTTTGTTGTTGCCGCGCTACCTGGCCGACCATGACAATCTGAACCGCGGTGAATTGTATGCGTTGATGCTTTTCTCGGTTGCGGGGATGATGCTGTTGGCAAGCGCCCGCGACTTGATTGTTATTTTCCTGGGTATTGAATTGCTCAGTTTCCCGCTCTACATTCTGGCGGGCTTTGCGCGCCCCCGTGTGGATTCAGAAGAAGCCGCGCTCAAGTATTTCTTGCTGGGGGCGTTTGCGAGTGGGTTCTTGTTGTACGGGATTGCGCTCATCTATGGCGCGGTTGGCTCCACCAATCTGGGCGTCATCAGCACGACCTTCACCGTGCTGGGCGTTGGCGAAACGCTCACCAATACGCTGTTCCTGATTGGGCTTGCGCTGATGCTGGTGGGGTTTGGCTTCAAAATTTCGCTTGCGCCTTTCCACCAGTGGACGCCTGATGTGTATCAAGGTGCACCGACGCCCATTACGGCGTTCATGGTGGCGGCAACAAAAGCCGGTGGCATGGTGGCGCTGATGCGTGTGTTGTATACGGCGTTGGTGCCTGCCGCCGACTTGTGGGTGCCTATTCTGGCCATTCTCGCCGCTGTGACGATGACATGGGGGAACGTGGCCGCGCTTGTGCAAAGCAATATCAAGCGCATGCTCGCGTATTCCAGTATTGCGCACGCCGGCTACATGCTGATTGGCGTGTTGGCTGGCTCGGATATTTTTGTGCTGCTCTACCTCTTGGCATATGCCTTGATGAACCTGGGGGCGTTTGCCGTCATTCTCGGCTTGCGCAAGGGTGAAGACGACGAAGTCCTTGAATTGGACGATTTCAGGGGGTTGAGCAAGACCTATCCGGTGGCGGCGGTGCTCCTCAGCCTCTTTTTGCTCAGCCTGGCGGGGTTCCCCCCGACGGCGGGCTTTTTCACCAAATTCATGATTTTCAACGCTGGTATCGCCGGCAACTTGCAGTGGCTTGTGGTTGTGGCAGTGCTCAATAGCGTGGTGTCGGTATTCTACTACGCGCGTGTGATTATCAAGATGTTCATGCAGGAAGCCGAAGAAAACCTTGCCGTCTCGTGGTCGCCTGATTGGATGCTTTCGGTCGCGTTGGCGTTGACCACGACTGGCGTACTGGTGCTTGGCTTCTACCCCGCGCTGATTACGGATGTCTTGCTCGAAGGAAGCAACGAGAATTTGCTCGTGCGGGGAATTTCGCTGGCGGTTTCCGTGTTGTTGGTCTTGATTTTGATTGGCATTTTCAGCCTGCGTACCGCCACGCATGAGTTGGAAGAAGAAGGCGAGGAAGTCGCCTGAGGTGGGCTGTGTGCTTGTAAATCGTTGAGCCACACAGCCGCAAGGGAGACGAAAACGGGCGCTCATGTGAGCGCCCGTTTTTTTCTGCTTAGGCGAGGCGTTCGACGGCCAGCGCCGTGCCGCCGCCTGTTCCGTGGCAGATGGCGGCGAGCCCAAGTGTTTTTTCGTGATGGCGGAGTGCGTTCAGCAATGTCACGACAATGCGGGCGCCGGATGCACCGATGGGGTGACCAATCGCGACGGCGCCGCCGAGGACATTCAGGCGCTCGTACGGTACGCCCAACATGCGGTGGAAGAGGATGTTGTTGATGGCAAAGGCTTCGTTGTTTTCAAATAGGTCGAAATCGTCAATCTGCATGTTCAAGCGGTTGAGCAGGTTGCGCACAGCGGGGATGGGGGCTTCGGGGAAGCGCCATGTTTCACCAGCCGCCCATGCGCCGCCGAGAACCCGCGCAATGGGGGTGAGCCCATAGCGTTCGACGGCTTCTGCACTGGCAAGCACCAATGCCGCCGCCCCGTCCGAAATCTGGCTGGAATTGCCGGCGGTGAGCACGCCATCTTTGCGGAAGGCTGGGCGCAGTTTCGCCAGCGTTTCGGTAGTGGTTTCGGGACGGATGCCTTCATCCCGATCAACAAGGGTTGTGCCTTTGCGTGTGCTGATTTCGATGGGGGCGATTTCGTGGGCGAAAATGCCGTTTTCAGTAGCGGCGTGGGCACGTTGTTGTGAGAGGGCGGCGATTTCATCCAATTCTTCACGGGTGATGCCATGTTCCGCCGCCAGGCGTTCAGTTTGTTCGCCCATTGCTTCCCCCGTGGTCGGGTCGGTGAGCCCATCGTAAAGCAAGATGTCCACCAGGTTTTCGGGAGCACCTAACAAGAATTTGTATCCCCAACGGGCACGGTGGGAGAGAAAGAAGCCGGCTTGCGACATGGATTCCACGCCGCCGGCTAGAGCAAGGTCGGCTTCACCAGCGCGGATGAGCATGGCGGCGTTGTACAGCGCCATCATGCCCGACGAGCAGACCATATCCACAGCGTAGCCGTCCACTTCTTTGGGAATGCCCGCTTTGAGCGCGGCTTGACGGGGAATCAATTGCCCATGCCCGGCACGCAGGACATTCCCGAAGATGTAGATATCGAGATGTTCAGGGGCGACGTGCGCGCGTTGCAGCGCGGCTTGCATGGCATGCGCGGCGAGGTCGCTGGGGGAAAAGTCTTTCAGCAGACCGCCGAAACGCCCAATGGGGGTTCGTACGGCGCTGACGATGTAGATGTCTCGCATGCGTCTTCCTCCTCATCGAGAGATTGCTTCGGTGCGGGTTGATGATGCGCGAGGGGCGCGAAATTGGCAAATGCCGCGCTGGGGAAACTAATGCGATTCTAACGAGGGGCGGGTATGTTCGTGCAGGAAATACGCGAGAGGAGGCGGCGGTATGAGCACGTATCAGGAAGTAGCGCCGTTTTTGGAAGGTGTGGGGCTTTTGAAGGAGGTGGCGCAGCACGCGCCGCGCCTGGAAGGGGTCCCGACGGGGGTTGAAGGGCTGGATGCGCTCTTTTTCATCACCGAGTGGCAGGACGGGAAGCCGGTCAAGCGCTCGTTGGGCGGGATTCCGCGGTATAGCGTGATGCAGGTGACGGGGGTTTCTGATACGGGCAAGAGTTTGCTTGTTGAACAATTTGCTGTTGAGCAGGCGCGGCGCGGTACGTCGGTGGTGTTTGTCACACTGGAAAGCCCGGCGCCGTTTGTGGCGGTGGGCTTGAAACAACGTGCGCAGGCCATGGGGGTCTCCTTTGGGGATGTTGAATCGCATATCGTGCTGGTTGATGGAGCAACGTACTCCGTGTTGCGTACAGATGTGCCCACGTTGCTCAGCACATTGGCGCATGCTATTCGCACCTATCACGCCGAAGCCGTGGTGATTGACTCCATTACCGGTTTGTATGAGTCCCGCGAAATGATGGCGCGCGACATTGTGCGCTCGGTGTTCAACTTTTTGAAGAAATGGCGGCAAACGGGGTTGCTTGTTTCGCAAAAACGCAGTGGGCATGATGCGCTGACAGCCGAAGCCGCGGGGGGCTACGCGGTGGGGCATATTTTGGATGGCTCGCTTGTTCTCGCAAAGCAGACCGTGTTGACGGCGTCGCAGGCGCGCCAGTTTGGCGTGCCCATTGGCGAAACGGTGCGCTTGTTCCGCATTGATGGGTGTCGGCTGGCCGGGCACGATTCGCGCACGCATGTATTGGAGATTACTGAGGAGGGGTTGGTGCGCATTGGCCCACCGTTGCAGGAGATTGTGGGGTGAATGAGCGATATCTTGAACGAGGAGGGACGCTATGGTGGTCGTGCAACCGAATCAACCGGAACGTGATGTTGATGCGCGCGCGTGGGCGGTCTTTACCAAAGCGATTGAGTTGGTAGGTGGCCCGCGCGGATTGATTGAGCACCGACGTTTAACCTGGTTGCCGAGTTTGATGGAAGCGGCGTATGCTGTGGTGTTGCGCGAAGAAGCGCATAAGAGCGTTGATGAGATTGCGGCGTTTTTGGGGCTGAGCACGCAGGCTGTGCGGTTGATGCTCCAAGCCTCAACGGATGCGGTGTTGGAGCGTTTGCAAGGTGAAGGGGAAGAAGACTCTCATCGCACACACGTGGCGGGAGGATTGGCGAAACTTGCGTATCAGGCGTTGTTGCGCGAAGCACCTGAAACGCCATAAGCGAGATGTGCATACCACCGCCAGCGCACCCAAGTGGTGCGCTGTTTTTATTCCCCAGCCAGGTCACTTCTGAGACGTGAGAACGTCAAGCGGTCCCAAAAACGCTCGCGAAAGAAATTCGTATGGCGGTGGCGACCTTCACAGAGAAAGCCGCACTGCTGCAACACATGAACCGCGGCCTGATTTTCCGCCAACGTTGAGGCTTCAAGGCGTTCCAGCGTGGTTCGTGTGAATGCAAACGTGCAGAGTGCCCGTAAGGCTTCTGTGGCGTACCCTTTTCCCCAGACAAGCGGGTTGAGTTCGCACCCGACTTCGGCGCGCCAGGGAGCGTTGGGCGCAATACGCAAGCCGATTGTGCCAATAAGCCCCTGTGGATGGCGTGTTTCGATGGCGAGTTGATACGTTGTGCGTGGGTGTTGGGCGGCCGCGTTCATGCACCGCCGAACGAACTCTTGCGCGCTGGTGGGGGTGTGCTCGGTTTCCGGGTAGAAACGTTGATAGCGCGCGTCGCGCCGATATGCGAGCACGAGTTCCCAATCGTCGGGTTGAAAATCGCGCAGAATGAGGCGCGCTGTTTCAAGGTGCATAAGAATTCTCCATTTGGTGTTTTCGTCAGCATGGAGTAGGGTTGGGATTTACCAAATAAGGCGAAGGAGAGAAAGATGGGGACCCCACGTGATATCTTACACTATAACCGTGAGGCCTGGAATCGCGAAGTGGCGCAGGGCAACCCGTGGACGATACCCGTCTCGGCGGAAGAGGTGGCGCGGGCTCGCCGGGGGGATGTGCGCATTTTACTCACCCCTTCGCGTTTTGTGCCGCGCAGTTGGTTTCCGCCAGAGTGGGAAGGTGTGCATGTGCTTTGCCTCGCCTCTGGGGGTGGGCAACAAGCCCCGCTGTTGGCTGCGGCTGGCGCGCAGGTGACCGTGCTGGATAACTCACCGGCGCAACTGGCGCGTGATGAAGAGGTGGCGGCACGCGAGGGATTGACCATTCGCACCGTGTTGGGGGATATGGCGAATGTGCACATGTTCGCTGATAACACATTTGACCTGATTGTACACCCCGTTTCCAACACATTCGTTCCCGATGTTCGCCCCGTATGGCGTGAGGCGTACCGCGTCCTGCGCCCTGGCGGGGCGTTGCTGGCTGGATTTACAAACCCCATTTGCTATTTGTTTGACGAAGCGGACGAAGCCGAGGGGCGTCTTGTGGTGCGTTATGCTTTGCCGCGTCAGTACATGCCTCCTGAGTCGGAAGGTGGACCGCTGGAGTGGAGCCATACGTTGGACGACCAGATTGGCGGGCAATTGGAGGCGGGGTTTCTGTTGGCAGGCTTTTTTGAAGACCGGTACGACCCGGCTGAAGATTTGTTATCAGCATTTACGGCAACGTTTATCGCGACGCGCGCGATCAAACCCAACTGGTAGGGAGGCGGGAGCCAAAAGCCCCCGCGTTCCCTTAGAGAAAAGTCAGCACGCCATCCTGGACGACGATTGTCTCATCCAGCCAGACTGTGGGGCGATACAGGACCATGTCCATGTGAACAGCGCTTTGGGTTTGCCCCCCGTAGAAGATGTTATCGCCCAAAGCAATATGCACGTTCCCGCGCGCCTTCTTTTCTTCTTCAAAATCGCCGTTGTGTAAACTGTTCGGGTTGAGTCCAATCCCAAATTCGGCAATGTTATCGGCGTTCTCAACCTCTTCCACAATACGGCGCAACTCAGCGGCGGCTTTGCCGCCTTCTATTGTCACTACACGCCCTTGTTTTACGGTCAATCGCACAGGTTCATCGGGAATGCCGACATGGCAAATGGGACCATCTACCACGATGACGCCTTCTGCTGTGCCTTCATTGGGACCTTGCGAGACTTCTCCGTCGGGGAACGCGGCTTCTTGCCCGGGCTGGGTAGCAAATCCACATTCAATGATGGGCGCCGCGTTGCCGATGTTGGCGCGGATATCTGTGCCAAGGGGGGTTGTGACGCGGATGGTGCGCGCCTGTTGCCAGATAGCCGCGAGCCGCACACCTTCGGCGTGCAGTTGTCGGTAATCCGCAAGGGCACCCCCACGTGTAAAATGTTGCATGGTGCGCATAACCATCGAGATGGCGCGTAAGCGCCGCGCGTTGTAAAGCACTTTGACGGCTTGGGCGTAGGTGGGCGCACCGCTTGCGCGTGTCAGGCCAATCATGCAATCAACTTCTTCAAGGCTTTTGGCGATGGCGGCGGGGAGTTCGTTGGCTTGTTTGTATGAGCGGCTGGGCATGATGGAGATGACATATTCGCCGCCAAGGGCGTCAACCTCGTTCGCGAGCGCATGCGCCATCTCCATTTCGCTGTCGCGATCGCAGATAATCATCACACGTTCGCCGGGTTGAACAGCCAACAATTCCCGAATGATGCGTCGGGCGCTTTCTTCGGGTGAAAGAGAACGCATGCGGCACCTCCTTCAGCACACATTGCGCAGGTTGTTCTTTATCAAAGAAAACCCCGGCGCGCGGGAAAGATACGTTTTTCTTTGCCAAGTGAGAAGCAATGTGCCTCAGGAAGCAGTGAGTTCATCCAATATCGTTTTGATATAGTTCACAATGCGCTGGTTGTCGGCCGAGCCGTAAAGCATTTGCGCCGCGAGGTGTGGGTCTATTGGCGTGTTTGGCATGCTTTTCATCAACAAATCGAGCAGGCCTCGGTCGCATTTGCGAAGCAGGTCGGACGCATTGTTGATGCCCGGCGCGAACGAGACGCGCCGCGACCAGAGGGGTTGGTCTTCTTTTTCGGGGGGCGCGAATTCAAAACAAAACGTGTGGAACAATTGATGGACGATTTCATTGGCAATGGTCGGTGAGATTGGCGATTGTTGCTCTTTGGCAAAGGTTTTGAACGCCTGACTCAGTTCCAGCAGCGAGGTGTTGGGGTGTTGTTGAGCGAATTTGTAGAAGAGCAGAATTGCCTTGGGGCGGTCTGGGTGCGCTGACATGCGCACTTTGTGCGCGATGGCGTTGAGATACGTTTCGACGCCGTTTTTCTTTTCGCTTAGGGTTTCTGTCCCGTTGGCGGTGGGTTTCTTTTCCAGCAAATCATCGTAGTAGTGGAAGGTGTCGCACGCGCTGATGAGCAACAAAGCACTGGTGGCACGTACACCAATCCCCACAACCGTTTTGCCGCGCAGACGCAGATAGTGCGCCAGGTCGGTAAAGTCGCTATCTCCCGATGCGATGATGGCGTGGGTGAAGGGGGTTTCACCACGCGCCGCCAGGTCAACGGCGTCAATCACCAGGCGAATATCGGCGGCGTTTTTGCCGTGGTAGCTCGCCACATGCACGAGGTCAAACCCCAACGCCAGCAAATCTTGCTGGGCGTGGGTGTAGTTGCTCCAATCAGCATAGGCGCGGCGGACGATGATGCGTCCGTAGGTTTGTGCAGCGTCGTAGATAATGCGCCAGTTGATGGGGGCGCCAATATGCTCATTCACACTGCGAACGATGTTTTCATAGTCAATGAACAGGGCTACAAGCGGGTGAGCGGTTTCCTGAGATGTCATGAAATGCCTCGGCGGTCGTTTTTGGAAAAAATAGTCTTCGTCTTGTGTTGTTTGTCAATTTTATGCAAGCATACAGCGTTCAGGAAACCCGATGGGGGGCTGTTCGACGAAGGGCATGCGGCGTCTCATCCGAGGTGTGTTTCAAGCGTCATGGCTTGTTTCTTCTGCGGGGGATGGTTGGGGATAGACCGGGCGATTTTTCCACGTGGCGCGGCGTGTCATGGCTTGCCCGAGAGAGTGGAACGCAATTAGGGTTGATGTGATGTGAATCAAGGGGAAGAGCCAGACGACGCAGGGGTGCAATCGGAGCCGACGCGCCGTTATCAGCCAGAGCAAAGCCGCGATGAGAATGCTGGTGAGCGCTATTGTGGTTGAGAGGGGTGCGTGAAATATCCATGCCGCGGCGAGCATGCCCCAAGGACCAATGAAAACCAGCGTGAGCCACAACCAGATGAAGAGATACACGCTGAGCCGCCGACCAAATGCGGCGAACAGGTTTTTGCCAAAGCCTTCCCACACGTCGCGGGCTGAGCGATACATGCGGCATGAAGCGACGGCTGTACCGTCCCACAATGCCCAGCGCAAGCCCAGGCGGGCGACATGGCGCGCCAGTGCCATATCTTCGGCGACTTCTTGGCGCACCACCGCATGCCCGCCTACACGTTCATAGGCGGCGCGCGGCATGGTGAGCACTTGCCCAATTGCCGCCGCACCAATGGGGAAATGAAACCGCTGTGCCACCGCCAGCGGAAAATGCGTGAGCAGACTCCAGGGAATCAGAGGCACGCTCAATTTTTCGGCCAGTGTGCGCGTTTCCTGTCGCGGAAAGACCGAGAGCAGGTGTGCCTGGCTTTCGATGAGAGCGGCGACCAGATGGCTGAGCATGGTGGGCGCGTGCCATGTATCGGCGTCAATGAAAACCAGTACGTCCGCAGTGGTGGCGTGTGCGAGTTGCCAGCACGCCCATGGTTTTCCCAGCCAGCCGGGAGGCAAAGTCTGGCCGCGCAGCACGGTGAGGCGTTCTGTCCCGTGTGCCAGGTTCTGCAAAATCTCAGGCGTGGCGTCTGTGGAATTGTCATCAAGCACGTAGATGTGGGCGTCTGGATATGTTTGCGCCAGTAGGGAGCGCACACATCGCTCGATTGTGGCGGCTTCATTCCGTGCCGGAACAAGCACCGCAACCGATGGGAGGCTTTTCGGGGGAGACGCTGTTTCCAGCCGCCGCAGGGTCAGCGCGTTGGCAATGGTGTTTGCCAGAATGAGCAGCAAATAGGCGAGAATGCCCGCTTGTTGCCCATACCACGAGAGGAGAAAGGCGCCCCATTCATGCATGGCGTGGCTCTTTCCGCAATCCAGCGCGCATGTCGTGGCGATACATCCATGCCAGCCAGGCGGCGTGGATGCCGAGAAGCACCCATAACGCCGTCTCCCATTGTTGCCAAAGTCCAAACGCGGCTAGCGTGAGCAAGCCCATTTGAACAGCCCACCCGTCGCGCAAGCGCCAGCCGAGCAGTGCGATGGTGACACCCATGCCGAGCGCCAGCGCGCCAAGGGCGTAAGGCGTCAGCCCAGCCCAGACGCCGAAAATTGTCGCTAACCCTTTGCCGCCGTGCCCACGCAAGAAGGGCGAAAAGGCGTGCCCAAGTGTTGGCGCGAGGGCGATTGCCACCAGGGAAAGACCGCCCCAGCCGCCGTATGTGCGCGCCAACCAGACGGGCAGCCACGCTTTGGCAACATCCAACGCCAGCACAAGAACACCCAGCCGCCGACCGCCGGCTTTCCATGCATTGGTTGCGCCGGGGTTGCCGTCCCCCACAGTGCGCGGGTCAATTCCCGCCAGCCGCCCAAGCCAGACGGCGAAGGGAAGGCTGCCGAGCAGAAAGGCGAACGAGATGGCTAGCAGGCGCATAACGTGCATGTCTCTTGATACATTCAACTGTGTTGAAGAAGCCTGGCGCGTCTGGCTATTGCACGCAAGCGAACCTGAGAGGCGTCTGCAATGGCTAATACCAGACCGAACGTGATGAGAACGTTTGTCAGCAAGAAGAAGGTGGCTTCTTCCAGTGGCAAGCCGCCCCACAGGTGAATGCCAAAGGTTTGTTCAGGGCTGATTTCCCAGATGCCAATGGCGATGGCGAGGGCGTCGGCGGCGCAGAGAAAGAACGTCGGCAGGAGAATGCCGAGCGCAACCAGCCGAATGTGCGTGCGCAAAATATCGCCCCCGAACCAGACTTGGAGCATGATGGGAGGGAGCGCCCAAACGAGAATAAGCGCCATGTAGGTCGCTTCGCGCACGTTGAGGATGAGCCAAGCCGCGCTGAGTATCCACAACGCCCCCAACACACCAAGCGGGAGCAATCGCCAGAGTGGCGCTGTGCGCCATGCGCTGGGGTGTGGTATGCGCCGTGCAAGCCAGAGAACCCACAAGCCTGTCAGGACGGTTTGCAGAACGAAAAAGGTGTATTCTTCAATGGGCACATACCCAATGGTGATACCGGTCACCAGTGCGGGATCGTACCACCAGACACGTGTAGCGACCAGATAGTTGTCCCACGGTGTGGTGTAGGTGACGGCAATGAGAATCAGCGCAAGCAATGCTCGCCAGGGCGAGAAAGCGTTGAGCGATTGAGGGAGCGATACCCCTTTGCGCATGTCCCGCCAGTGCAGTGCGGACAGGATGAGAATGGGCAGAATCAGAAACCGAAGCAGAAAACCAAAGTACGTCATACGCGTCTCCGTATGGTGAGATAGAAATCGGGATGTGGTTCGAGTGTAGCGCCCATGCGTGGGCGTACATGCTGGTGTGTTGGCTCAATGTCGAAACGTTGCAGAATGCGCGCCAGGATGAGCCGTGTTTCAAGCATGGCGAACGCCCCGCCAATGCAATTGCGTGGGCCGCCGCCAAAGGGCAGGTATGTAAAAGGCTGTGGGCGGAAGTCAGATTGCCAGCGTGTTGGCTGGAAAACGTGTGGCGCTTCCCACATGGCGGGATGTCGGTGGACGAGGTAGATGCTTACCATGACGCGCGTTCCTGCTGGAATGCGATACGCTCCCAAAGTGATATCGGCGGCGGTGAAGCGATTGCCGACGTGAATGGGCGGATAGAGGCGAATGCTTTCTTTGCTCGTTTGGTCGAGGCGCACAAGCGCGTTTGCTTTTTCCGGCGTGGGTGGCTCTGTGCCCAGGACGGTGCGCACGTCTTCAACGACCTTGGCCAACCAGTCAGGATGGCGTGCCAGCAACCACAACGTCCATGCGAGATGGGCGGTGCTGGTATCGTGTCCGGCAATGAGCATTGTCATCATCTGGTCGCGCACCAGGTCGTCATCATCGAGATGCTGGATGAGATGCGTCAGCAGGTCGTCCGGTGGAGAGGGGGTGGCACGGCGGCGAGCAATCAGGGCGTAGAGATGCGCTTCAAGTGGTTGGATGGCGCGCGGCAGGTTCGGCGCTCGCCCACGCACAACCCACACACCGGGCCCGATGTACGCCAACGCCCGCAAGATGGGCGTCCAGAGGGTGTTGAGTTCTTCCCACGAGAGGGTGTGGCTGAAATAGATCTCCTCGAAGACCAGAAGCGCGATTTTGCGCATTTCTGTCAATGTGAGAATGCGCCCCTTCGACGGCCAACGGTCAAGCGCGCGGTCTGTGGCGGCGATGATGGCGTCAGCGCGCGGCAGGAAATGGTTGCGGCGACTGCTCGGCGCTATGACGGCGTGCAGGCAATCGTGTTCAGCGCCGTCTGTCACCAGAATGCCGCGACGCAGCAGGCGCATTACTGGGTCGTCTTCTGGGCGCCAGAGAAACTGATGGCGTTGTGTGGTCAGAATGTCGCGGATGAGTGCAGGCGATGCCACAACAACCGGACGAAAGTGCGGCAATGTCAATTGAAAGATATCGCCCAATTGGGCGTGTACGTGTTCCAGAATGGGCAAAATACCACTTAGCCCGTGGCGAAGGTGCGCCAACGCCCGCAAACCGTCGCGCGGACTGAGGTCGGCGACGGTGGGGATGGGGCGCGAAGTCGTGGATGTGGTCATGGTGAATGCCCTTGTGTGGTTGATTCGCCCTGTTTGGGTGTGAAGTGGTTGATGTTCAACAGAACGTTATGCCACATTTGCCTGCGTATGATTGACATGCTTTCTCACAAAAGTTCGGGTGGCAACGGCGCAGGAACGACACCTGGGTAAAGCATGTGCAGAAGATTGAGCACCTTGTACGTGATGTTATGGTCAAAGGCGTAGATCCCCTCATATCGGCGGCTTTGCCCAATTTCCTTGGCGAGGAGCGTCATCGAAAGGCCGGGGCCATAAGCGACCACGAACCAATACGCTTCCAAAAATGAGCCCCCCGTGTCAATGATGGTCGTGTGAGGCAGTGTGGGGGCTGGCGCGTCAAGTGCTGCATAGAGCCAAAGGTGATTGAGAACACGAACCAGGTTGTGGTAGCGAGGCGCCTGGTCGGAAAAGCGCGACATGTATTGAAACGAGACATGCAGGTCAGCACTAGGATGATCGGCGGCTGTATCTTCGATGATGTGACTGATAACAGTCATCTTGTTTACATCGAACGTGTAGCGAAAGGCTTGCGATAGTGATTCGCTCGTCAAATCCGTTGGCGCTGTATCTGGTAAGGCGCTTTGCAATTGTTCCAGGAAACGCCGAAACAAGCGTTCTTGTGGGTGTTGCATGATAGTCTCCTGCATGATCATCAGGCTGGTGTAGCGGCGCGGGTGTGGGTGGGCATGGGGGCGTGCGCCGTTTCGCCGATCAGCGTATCAACGATTTTGGCGGAAGAGACCACGCCGGGCAAGCCGGCGCCTGGGTGTGTGCCCGCCCCGACGAAATAGAGGTTGGGAATATCTTCCGAACGGTTATGGGGACGGAACCACGCTGATTGGGTCAGAATGGGCTGGATTGAGAAGCCTGTGCCCAGGTAGGTATTCAGCGCGTTTTGAAAATGGCGCGGGTCAATCATGCGCTCCGTCACGATGTGTTTGCTCAGGTCGGGCAAATAGTTTTCTTCCAAAAAGCGCATGATGGCGTCGCGATACGGGCGTGCGGTGGTTGCCCAGTCAATGTCAGCGCCAAGATGTGGCACAGGTGCAAGCACGTAGAAACTCTCATGCCCCTCAGGCGCAATGGATGGGTCGGTGAGTGTGGGCATGTGCAGGTAGAGCGAAAAATCTTCGGGGAGTGTTTTGGCGGCAAAAATGTCGCGCAACAAGCCTTTGTAGCGTTCGCTCAGGATGATGTTGTGGTGTTTGAGCGGCGTGTCGCGATAGAGGCGGTTGGTGCCGAAGTAAATCACCACCAGCGACATGCTGTATTTGGTGAGATGTTTGTAGCGAAAATCTGAATTGCGCAGGCCGCGATGTTCGGGTGCGATAAGGTTCATGTACGTAAAGGGGACATCTGCGTTTGAAACCACATGGTCGGCGTGGAAGGTGCGCCCGTCTTTGAGCCGCACGCCCACAGCGCGGCGGTTTTCCACCAGGATTTCATCCACTTCTGCGTTGTAGTAGATGCGCCCGCCCAATTCTTCAATCAACCTGACCAGCGCATTCACGAGCGCAACCGTGCCGCCTTTGGCATACCAGATACCCCACTCGCGCTCCAGATAATGAATCATGGCATAGATAGATGAGGATGTGAACGGATTGCCGCCAATCAGGAGTGGGTGGAATGTGAAACAGCGGCGCAAAAATTCATCCTGGATGAATTGTGAGACGTAACCATAGACAGAGCGGTACGATTGCAATTTGATGAGGTCTGGGGCGACGCGCAGCATGTCGCTGATGTGCAGGAAGGGTTTATCCGCTAGTTCCACAAAGCCTTTTTGGAAAATGGCTTTGGTGGTGGTGATGAAGCGACGATAACCCTCTTTATCGGCTGGATTCCATTGCTCAATCTGGGAGAGTATGAAATCCATATCACCGTTGTAGTCGAAATAACGCCCTTCGTGGTTGAAGATGCGATAGTAGGGCTCAACGGGAATAAAGGTCACGTAGTCTTCACGGCGACGCCCCGCCAGTTCAAAAATCTCATCAAACAGGAAAGGCGCCGTAATGACTGTGGGGCCACCGTCGAACATGAAGCCGTCTTGCTCTACAGCGTAGGCGCGTCCGCCGGGTTTGTCCAGCTTCTCGAAAATGACCACATCATGCCCGCGCGCGGCGAGGCGTGCGGCAGCCGCCAGCCCCCCAAAGCCTGTACCAATAACAATTGTGCGTGGTTTCGTTGACATCATCCTCTTCCTCTCAGGTGGTTGGTATCATTTTCGCATAGCGATTGGTGTAGGCGCGCCATGCAATACCCGGCAACATGCGTATTTTGCGCGTGTCCGAAATATGGGCGCGGCGTGTAAATACGTCGTAGTCGTGCGCTTCGATGTCGTCCAGAATGGCGCGATAGAGTTCCGCGGCGGCGGCGACGGCGAACCGCCCGTCGCGGTGCAAGAAAGCAATCCCGGGCAACGATTCCGCATAGAGGCGGTGGGCGCGTGCAATTTGGTAGCGCATGAAGGCGCGCCAACGCTCATCAACACGTCCCGCGGCGATATCATCTTCTTTCAGATTGAAAGCCGCGAGTTCTTCTTGCGGGAGATAGAGTCGCCCTTGCGCCCAATCCTCAGCGATATCGCGCAGGATGTTGGTAAGTTGCAGGGCTACCCCCAGTTTGATGGCATAGGGAATAGCGGCGGTACTTGTATAGCCGATGATGTGCATGGACATCAACCCCACAGTGGACGCCACGCCGTAGCAGTAGTGCGCCAGGTCTTCAAACGTGGCGTAGCGCGTGATACTGAGGTCTTGTTCGAGTGCTTCCAACAAATGCTCCGCATAGAGCGGGGGAATCATGTAGCGATGGCGAATATCGTACCATGCGACGAGGACGGGATGCTCTTGGGTGGGTGGCTCGCGCAAAGCGTTGCGCCAGGCGTCCAGGTGTTCGCGCCGATTCTCTTCGAGTGTATCCACAATGTCGTCACTGACACGGCAGAACGCGTAAAGTGCACGGATCGCGCGCCGTTTTTCGGCGGGCATGAGCGCTGTGGCCGTATAAAACGTGCGACTGTTGAGGCGTGTAATGGTTTCGCACGCGGTGTAGGCTCTGCCTGTATCGTACCGCAGCGCAGCGGTACGCCGAACAGGCAAATGCTCTTCGAGGGCTAACATGGCCTTGCGGAGCAGGGATTGCTCCCAGGAGTGGTCAACAGTTGACATAAAACGCTCCTTTCTCATCAGGCGCGGTTGGTTGAAGGCGTGATGGATGAAGCCAGCCGTTGCAGGCTTTTCCAGCCGCCATAGAGACCCAAAAACAGCACGTAGAAGAGGAAAACCAGCCCGTACTCGACGACAGGGATGCGCAGCACTTCATTCATGCGGGCGAGGTCGCCAATGGCGAGGTAGAAGCCAACCGTGATGAGAACAAACGCGAGCGCGAAGAGGCGGCGCAGGCGAGTGCTGAGCCCCAACCCGTGCATTTGCGTGAGGATAATGAGTGCCGTGAACCCGAAGAGGAACATAGGCCACAAGCCCTTGCCTTGTTCAATTGCGACCAGTGTCCCATGGAACAGCACCAGCACTTCAAGCAGGAAGGTCCAGTATCGGTTGAGGTGGGCGCGATGGAAAATAAGCACCGATTGTGAGAGCAAGACGAACATGTAGAAAAAGCCGATAAGATGCCCAAAAGTGTTTTCCATGGGGTGATACCAGAATGTGTAAATGAGCGCCCACGAGAACAGGTAGCCGTGGTAGCGCCGAATAACGTCTAAAAATGCTTTGTGGAAGCGCACTTTTTTGCCCCATACGAGCCCACGGCGCGGGGTTTCCAGAATGAGAATGAAAACGAGCATGAGAATGACGGAGCCTTGGGACGTTGCCTCGTGGACTGAAATGGCGAGACCGTCGTACCAGAGTTGTGTTTGCACCCAATGAAGCGCAAAACCGGCCAGATTGACAATAACCATAGCCCAGTTGAACCAGCGGAATCGCTTGCTGTATGTCGGGCGTTGTCGCTGGGCGATGAAAATCAGCCCCCACACGGCGATATTGTGCAGGGCGTACCCCACCCATGAGGTGATATACGCGGCGGTGGTGGGATTGCGTGTTTGCCAGGGGTAAAAGAATGAACTGTATTTGACGCCCACGATGTCAAACCGTGTGTGCAGAGCGCCCGCTGTGAGCCAAATAATGGCGGTGAGTGCCGTGGACGCCAGCAGAAGCGGCACAAAAGGGATGAATTGTTGCCGTGAAAGACGCATAAGCATTGCTCCTTTGAGCGGTTGATGTGGCAACTATAGCGTGTGTCCTTTTTTTGTCAAGAATTCTCTGGTCAATTCATGGTCGTAATAACCAAAATTGCGGAAACGCTTCTCTGAATCTTGGACAATCTATTGACAAGTGCGGGGCTTTTCTTACAATTTCCCAATCAGCCTGAACATTCAAGCGGGGTTTTCTATGTACGACACGACACCGACCTACAATTTGAAAGCCGTTGTGCAACGCACAGGCGTCAAGCCTGATACGTTGCGCGTATGGGAGCGGCGTTATGGGCTTCCCAAGCCGCACCGCAAGCCGAGCGGGCACCGTCTCTACTCGGAATATGATATTGCCGTGGTGGAGTGGTTGCGGGCGCGGTTGGAAGAAGGGATGCGCATTAGTGAAGCGGTCTCTTTGTGGCAGCAGATTGAACGTGAGGGAAACGACCCCCTGCATGTGATGCCTGTGCATCGGTTCGACGCCCAACCGCCCGTGCGACGACCTGCAGGGCATTCGCAACTGGATGCGTCGGTGCAAGCCTGGCTCGATGCCGTGCTCAACTTTGACGAACAAAACGCCGAGGCGGTGTTGACGGAAGCGTTTGCCCTCTATCCGCCGGAAACGGTCGTGCTGCAACTCATTCGCCCGGCATTGCATGAAATCGGCGAACGCTGGTATCGCGGCGAGGTGAGTGTGCAACAGGAACATTTTGCCTCGGCGTTGGTCAGTCGGCGGCTTTCGGCGATGATGGCAACCATGCCGCCGCCTTGGGAGCCGGGAAGCCTGTTGCTGGCGTGCGCCCCCGACGAACTGCACAGCCTTCCCCTCTTGATGCTGGCGTTTCTGTTGCGGCGCCATGGCGTGGCGACGGTCTATTTGGGCGCGAACGTCCCCGCCGACCGCTTGATGCAAACATATGAGCGTGTTCGCCCTCGTCTTGTGGTGTTGACGGCGCAACATCTGACGACGGCGGCGCGCCTTGCTGATGTGGCGGAACTTCTGGCATCTCGCAATGTGGTTGTGGCGTATGGCGGGCGCATCTTTGCCCAGGAGCCGCTGGCGCGGCGTTTTATTCGCGGGCTCTTTTTAGGTGAAAGTATGGAAAGCGCCTTGGCGCATCTGCTGGATTGGGTGCGCCATACGCCGGCATTGCCCAACGTGCCGGCGTTGCCGCCCACTTATCGCGAGGCATGGCATCATTTTCGGGCGCAACAGCCCTTCATTGCCGCTGATGTGATCCGGGCGCTGCAAGCCGACGAACATATGCGCGCATTGCCCATCTCGGCGCTCCAAAGCGCTGTGTATTTCTTGGGCGGCGATCTTGAGGCCGTTTTGCGCCTGGGAGATGTGCAAATACTGGGAAGCGAGTTGGAATGGGTAGAGACGTTGCTGGTGTACCACAACATTCCGCGAGATGCGTTGTACCATTTCTTGCGAATGTATCAGCAGGCGGCACAACACCACCTGGATGAGCGCGGGCAGATTGTGATTGAGTGGTTGCAAAAGGTTGTGCATGCCCTGGCGGCATGATTTGACACCCTCACTGAGACGTTTACAATGCGGCCATCAAGCAACCCAAGGTGCGAGGGCGCACGTTCCAGATGGAACGTGCGTTTTTTTATTGCCATGACCACATATGCAACACCGACAATTCAGACACATGCCGCCGCACACATGATGATGTGCATGTGTTGCATGCATGGCGTTTGCCATGCTTCCCCCTGTTGGTGTTGCCTCTCGCCACGTTCGTAAGCCCATCCCCTGAAGAGACCGACAAGACACCAGTCAGGAGGAAGCCACGATGCCGCTTGTGGCGCATTCGCGCTTGCCAACATTTGAAGACCTTCGCCGTTATGGACAGGACGTGCTCCCACTGGAACACGCCCTTCATCAGGATATTCGCGAGTTGCATATCGGCTTGCTCAATATGATGCCCGATGCCGCTTTGCAGGTGACCGAGCGGCAGTTCATGCGCTTGATTGGCGGGTGCAACAAGATTGTGCAGTTTTTTGTGCACCCGTTTACTGTGCCGGGGTTGCCCCGTTCGCCGGAGACGCAAGCCTACATTGATGCGTACTACGAAGATTTTGAGACGTTGAAAGAAGAAGGACTGGACGCGCTCATTATCACAGGCGCGAATGTCACCAATCCCTCGTTGGAGCAAGAAGCCTTTTGGGAGCCTCTGGTGGAGGTGATTTCGTGGGCGAGCGAAAACGTAACGTCCATTTTGTGCTCATGCCTGGCGACACATGCGCTCATCAAATATTTCTACGGCATTGACCGCCAGCGTTTGCCGCGTAAGCGGTGGGGCGTCTATTCGCATCGTATCACACGCCGCCACCCCTTGCTTGCCGACATCAACACCCGTTTTGACGTGCCCCATTCGCGCTGGAATGAAATTACACGCACGCAATTTGTGGGCGCGGGGTTGGTGGTTCTTGTTGAAAGCGCCGAAGCAGGCGTGCATATGGCGGTCAGCCCGGACCATTTGCGGTTCATTTACTTCCAGGGGCACCCCGAATACAACACCAACAGCCTGCTCAAAGAATACAAGCGCGAAGTCTTTCGCTACGTGCGCGGCGAGCGCGATGACTACCCGCCGCATCCTGAAAACTACTTCCCGCCTGAAGCCGCCGCCATCGCCGACACCTACCGCGCCGCCGTGGAACTTGCCAAACGACGCGGCACACAGCCGCCCCCCTTCCCCGAATCGGCGCTCTTGCCCTATCTCGACAACACATGGGGCGATACCGCCAAGGCGATTTTCAACAACTGGCTTGGGCTGGTCTATCGCGTGACGGATATTGACCGCCGCAAACCGTTCAAGCCCGGTATTGACCCCGAAGACCCGTTGGGCATTCGCCACCTGCAAGAGCAGGAGAACAACGGCTATTAGCGAGGGCATCCCATCCCGTTCAAACGGGGTGTATGTCGAAAAAACAATTTACACAAGGAGGCTTGCATGCGCGACGAAACCATTTCCATTCACGGCGGTTGGGACCACGACCCCGCCACCAAATCCATCGCCGTGCCCATCTACCAAACCGTGGCATACGCGTTTGATGACGCGGCGCATGGTGCGGCACTCTTCAACCTGGAAGTGCCCGGCAACATCTACACCCGCATCATGAACCCCACACAGGCGGTGCTGGAAGAGCGTGTGGCGCAACTGGAACACGGTATCGCCGCCCTCGCGACCAGTGCGGGCAGCGCCGCTATCAACTACGCCATCCTCACCATCGCCGAAGCCGGCAGCAATATCGTCAGTGTGCCGCTGCTGTATGGTGGGACGTACACGCTCTTTTCCGGCATGTTGCCCAAGCAGGGCATTGAAGTGCGCTTTGCCGAAGACGACCGCCCCGAAAGCCTGGAAAAGTTGATTGACGAAAAAACCGTTGCCGTCTATTGCGAAAGCATTGGCAACCCCGCCGGCAACATTGTGGATATTGAGGCGCTCGCCGAAATGGCGCACCGCCATGGCGTCCCCCTGATTGTGGACAACACCGTCGCCACACCCGTGCTCATCAAGCCGATTGATTACGGCGCAGACATCGTCGTGCACTCGCTCACCAAATACATGGGCGGGCATGGCACCTCGCTTGGCGGCATCATCGTGGACAGCGGCAAATTCCCCTGGGCGGAGTATCCTGAAAAGTACCCCATGCTCACCCAACCCGAACCCGCCTACCACGGCGTTGTGTACACCGAAGCATTCGGTCCCGCCGCGTACATCGCGCGCGCCCGCACCGTGCCGTTGCGCAACACCGGCTCCGCTATCAGCCCGTTCAACGCCTTCCTGATTTTGCAGGGCATCGAAACCTTGCCGTTGCGCATGGAGCGCCATACCGAAAACGCGCTTGCCGTGGCGCAATACCTTAAAGAACATCCCTACGTCGAATGGGTGCACTACGCCGGCTTGCCCGATTCCCCCTACTACGAACTGGCGCAGAAATACACCAACGGTCGCCCCTCGGCGTTGCTCTCATTCGGCGTGAAAGGCGGCTACGAGGCGGGCGTCAAATTCTACGACGCGCTCAAACTCTTCAAGCGGCTGGTCAACATCGGCGACGTGCGTTCGTTGGCTGCGCATCCCGCTTCCACCACGCACCGCCAGTTGAGCGAAGAAGAGCAACGCGCCGCCGGCGTCACCCCCGACATGATTCGTCTCTGCATCGGCATTGAGCACATTGACGACATCCTGGCGGACCTGGAACAGGCGCTGGAAGCCTCACAAAAATAGTTGGTCTGCTGCAGAAAAGAAACGCCGCGGCAGGCATTGCCTGTCGCGGCGTTTTGCGTTAGGCGTGGTGGGCTTAGGCCGGCGTGGGCGATTGCACCAGTTGCAGGAAATAGCGGTGGAACCGCGTATCGTCCGTCAATTCGGGGTGGAAAGCGGTGCCCAGCAAATGCCCCTGTTGCACCGCGACAATGCGCCCATCGTCAAGTGTTGCCAGCACATCCACGCCCTCGCCCACCTGTTCGATCACCGGCGCACGAATGAAGACGGCCGGGAAGGGACGCCCACGCTCTTCTTCCTCGGCAACCGCATCCAGCGCGGGCACAGCCAACTCGGTCTCGAAACTGTCCACCTGTCGCCCAAAGGCGTTGCGCTGTACGCGCACGTTCAACCCGCCGAAAATCGGCGGTTCTTCCCCAATGTCGTTGGCAAGCGCAATCAGCCCGGCGCAAGTGCCCCAGACGGGGTGGTGTTGGGCGAACGCGCGTATCGGTTCAATCAACCCGTGGGCGCTCGCCAGGCGGCGAATAGTGGTGCTTTCGCCGCCTGGAATGATGAGCGCGTCCAGCCCTTCCAGTTCTTCCGCGCGGCGCACCTTGCGCGGGGTGGCCCCCAGGCGCGTCAGCATCTCCTCATGCTCGCGAAAACCGCCTTGCAGTGCCAGAACGCCAATCGTTGCCATACCTACCACCCTCGCGTTGCCAGGCGTTCATCTTCCGCCAACTTGCTCACGTCAATTCCCGGCATGGCTTCACCCAGCCCGCGCGACAATTCGGCGAGCATAGCGGGGTCGTCGTAGTAGGTGACGGCTTGCACAATGGCTTTGGCGCGCTCGAACGGGTTGCTCGATTTGAAAATGCCGCTCCCCACAAAGACACCGTCCATGCCCAGGTGCATCATCAGCGCGGCGTCGGCGGGGGTGGCAATCCCCCCGGCGGCAAAGTTCACCACCGGCAGGCGTCCCGTTTCGGCGACTTCTTTGACGAGTTCGTAAGGCGCGCCCAGGCGCTTGGCTTCGGCATAGAGTTCGTCGGGGCGCATGGCTTGCAGGCGGCGAATTTCGCCCATGACCGTGCGGGCGTGGCGCACGGCTTCCACCACGTTGCCGGTGCCGGCTTCGCCCTTGGTGCGAATCATCGCCGCGCCTTCGGCAATGCGGCGCAAGGCTTCACCCAGGTTGCGCGCCCCACAGACAAAGGGCACTTTGAATTGGTGCTTGTCAATGTGGTTTTCTTCGTCGGCGGGGGTCAACACTTCGCTTTCGTCAATGTAGTCCACCCCCAGCGCTTCCAGGATTTGGGCTTCCACAAAGTGCCCAATGCGGCATTTCGCCATCACGGGAATGCTGACCGCTTCCATGATTTCGAGGATTTTTTCGGGGTCAGCCATACGCGCCACACCGCCTTCCTTGCGAATGTCGGCGGGGACACGTTCCAGCGCCATCACCGCGCAGGCGCCCGCTTCTTCCGCGATTTTGGCTTGCTCGGCGGTCGTCACGTCCATAATGACGCCGCCTTTCAGCATTTGCGCCAAACCGGCTTTGGCACGCCATGTTCCTGTTTGTGCAGACATTGGCTCCTCCTCAGGGTCTGTTTGGGCTGTCTTGTCAGCCGCGCGCAAGTATAGCGTTGCTATCAGGAGAGACAAGGGCGCGGTGGTCGTGGGCGTTTGAGAGGGTGGTATCTTACGGAGGCGCCCTCTGTGGGGTGTGGCTTGCTTGATATGTTCAGCGAGGCGAGGAAACGCCCAACGCGCGGCGCACGGCGGGCGCAACTTTGGTGCCCAACAGTTCGATGGCGTGCAACACTTTTTTGTGTGGAAGGGTGCCCACTGTCAGTTGGAGAAGAAAACGCTCATGGCCGAAGAGTTCATGCTGGTAGAGAATTTTCTCGATGACCTCTTCGGGCGTGCCTACAAAGTTCGCGCCGTGCAGGGTGCATGACGCATCGAATTGCGCGCGGGTCATGGGAGGCCAGCCACGTTCGCGCCCGATGCGGTCCATTTGCGCTTTGTACGCGGGGAATGCTGTGTCGCGGGCGTCGCGTGTAGTATCCGCCAGAAAACCATGCGAGGCGATACCAAAGATGGGGGTGTGCCCCGCGCGGCGCGCCGTTTGGCGATAGAGGGCTGCCAGTGGTGCAAAACGGGCGGGCATGCCGCCGATAATGGCGAGGATGACGGGAAGCCCCAATGTGCCGGCACGCACCACAGAGGGGGGTGAACCGCCAACCGCCACCCAGACGGGCAAGGGGTCTTGCACCGGGCGGGGGTAGATGCACCGGTCTTCAATTGGTGGGCGGAATCGTCCCGACCATGTGATGCATTCGGATTCGCGGATGCGCAAGAGCAAGCGCAATTTTTCATCAAAAAGGGCATCGTAATCGTTCAAGTCGTAGCCAAAGAGGGGAAACGATTCAATGAACGAACCGCGCCCCACCATGATTTCTGCGCGGCCATTGGAGATGAGGTCCAGCGTGGCGAACTGTTGGAAGACACGCACCGGGTCATCCGAACTGAGCACAGTGACGGCGCTGGTGAGACGAATACGGCGTGTGCGCGCCGCCGCCGCTGCCAGCACAACAGCCGGGGCGGAGATAATGTAGTCGGGGCGGTGGTGTTCGCCCAGCCCGAAAACATCCAGCCCAACTTCATCCGCCAACTTGATTTCTTCCAGCAAGCGGCGCATGCGCTCTTGCGGGCTGATGAGCCGCCCGGTTTCGGGGTCAATCGTGCGTTCGCCGAAACTGTACAAACCGATTTCCATGTGGGCGTCCTTTATTTGTCGTTTGGAATATCATTTTGGTAGCAAATACCGTTTTTGACAAATTGTTTTTTTCCTGCTGGCATAATAAGCAGCCGCTTGCTCTTACAGCGCCCGCCTCTACGATCCCTGGGCGGGGGTGTGGCTCACGCGGGAGCCCTTGCCCGGCGATGCGTGGCGACCGAGGACGTGGCACCGGTATGCTTTCGTCCACGCCAACCCTGTCAATTGGGTGGATGCGTATGGCTATTGGCCGGCCTGGCTGAACAGGCGGACGGTGGCTCTGGGGGCGGCGATGGCGGCGGCCGGTGGAGTGCTGGCGGGGTCGGCGGCTATGTGGGGTGGGATGTCGGTGGGGCTGAACCCCTATCTCTCGCCGCAAGCGCGGACGTGGGGGCAGCGGACGGCTGTGGCGGGGGCATCGTTGCTCACACTGAGCCTCTACGGCGGCGAGGCGGTGCGGGCTTGGGGCGCACAGGTCCAAGTCAGATGTGCGCAGGGCCTTGCCCGTAATCGTGTCTCGCCAGTGCAAATCGGGCGTGCAAGTGAAGAGTACGTCGAGGGGTTACTCCAGGAGATGGGGGAACCAATCTTACGACGACATGCGTATTTCACCACTCCCGAGGGGAAGCGCGCTTTTATTGACTTTGAGACAGAAAACTACCTCATCGAGGTCAAAAACCTGTCGCGCCCTACTCTCTCATCCAGATTCGTTGAACAAGCGGGGAAGTACCTCGAAATTTCTGAAGAAATCGGCAAACCGCTACGGTACTACTTCACCAACCAGCCACCCAACGAGTCGATGATCAAATTGTTCAAAAAATACGGCATTGAGTGGTACCATATCCCAATGCCGTAAATTGCCAGGATGGGAGGTTGTTATGAAGCGGGAACGTTTCGACTGGGACAACTTTGAGAATGTGGGGTTGACCTTTTGGGTGGTCAAGCCCTTTGACGCGCCGGAGGTGGCGGAGGCATTTTTGAAGATCTTAGAGCGATATGGCTACGCTCCGGACCGTATAAATACGGGCTGGACCGGGGAGCGGTGGCTCAAGCTGTCGCAGCACCTGGAGGAGTATTACCGGGCGTGGCGCGAAGTTCCTCCAAAGGAAGTTGTTAAAGTCTGCCTTCTCCGCCGCACCCTTTATCCCCGTGGTCGGATAATGGTGGATATCAATGCTACAGGTTCTCTTCCTTTTGACACTATTGATGTGTGTCTGGAGGCGGACTACTTTCGAGAAGAGGGAGCCCAGCGGAATTTCTTAGAGCTGGGGAAAGCGCTGTACCGACTTGTGAGCCCTGCCTATGGGATAGTTGAGTTCAGCTCTACACTACACGCAAAGACCGGACCGATGAACCTCAGGCGAGGGTTGCCGGGGATTTTTTGGGGGAACTTTCTGGGGCCTGAATATGTGGAGCTGATGGGGAGGAAGAAGTTGGAGGAGGTGGCGAAGAGGTTGCCTGTGGAGGTAGAATGGATGAAGGATGGAGGGGTTTTACTCACCTTGGGGGGGTGTGTGCTGGATAGTGGCACATCCGAGAAGCTTGCTTTGGCGGAGGAGGTAGAGCGGTTTTTAGGGGAGGAGTACTTTTCCAAGACTTCGCCGCCCAAGCCGTTGTCCTTCACCTGGCAGGATCTTCTGGAGGGGAAAGTATCACGAGAGGAAGCGCGAAATCACTTATTTCCTCCGAAGCCCAGGCAGGGGAAGGTGCCGGCATTTCGGTTTCAAGAGCTGCGACAGAAGCGGCGGGAGGAATGGAGGCGGTCGGGAGGGGTAACGGTGAGGGAGCTGATAGAGGAGTTAGGGTTGGAGTTGAAAGGACCTGGGGGGGTGATAGCGGTAGATGCTTCTACGGGGAAAGCCTATCACCTGTTGCCGGAGGAGATCTTGGGGGAAGATGAGAGTGATGAGGGAGAGAGTACAGATACATCTGAGTCTGATTAGTTGGGGTTATGTGGGTGAGTGATGGTGTGTCGAAACCGAAGAAGTGCGTGGGGTAATGGTTAAGTAAGAGGGTGTTTGTTCCTTCATTAACGGTACCCATGGTGGTTCCTGCCAGCCCGTGGCAACTGGACGGACCCGCACAACCACTACACCTTCCTGGGCAAAGAATGGGACGAGCACTTAGCGCTCTACGAATTCGGCGTGCGGTTGTATGACCCCTGGGCCGGCGTATGGCTCACGCGGGAGCCGCTGCCGGGGGATGCGTGGCGGCTACGTGTGGGGCCGTTGCTGTGTGGCACGGGAAAGCAACAGGGTGTTGAGCCGATGCAAACCTTGACAGCCCAGAAATTGGCCCACCGCATTTGTGCTCTAGCGAACCTCTAACCGATACGTTGCACAGAGATGCCGCCAGTTGTGCCACACATGTGCACGCACTTCATCCACCGAAAGACCACGCAGGGCGGCAAGGTGCGTCAGTACGCCGTGCAGATGGTGCGGCATGCCTGTTTCGCCTGTGAGCCAGGGAAGACCGCCGGAGTTGTCTGTTTCGGTGAGCAGTTGACCGAGGGGAATACGGCGTGCAATGGCTTGAATGTGTGGGGTGTATGGCAGTTCGACGCCGATAGTGAAAACATGCCCGTCGGCGATGAGGTCGTCGAGCACGTCAAGCGGACCTGAATACCAGTGGATGATGGCGGGAGTGATGCCGAACGCCCGCAAATTGTCGCGGATTTCGGCTTCCGCGCCTTTGGTGTGCAGGTTGATCAGGAGATGCCGCGCAGCGGCGGCTTCCAGAAAGAGATGGAAAATGCGCCGCTGAACGTCAAGCGTGTTCGGCGGTGCCCACACTGTGTCCAGTCCGATTTCGCCGAAAAGCGGCGCCTCGGCAAGGTGGTGAAGCCATGTGTGGCGTGTCTGCCAGGCGGTGGCGGCGTGCCACGGGTGCACGCCAAAAGCCGGCATGACCCAGGGAGAACGGGCGGCAATGGCACAGGTGCGGGCATATGATGCGGCGTCCATGCTGACGGCGATGGTGAAGATGCGCTGGGCGGCAAGCGCCGCTAGCACGGCGGGCAGGTGGGCGTCGTCGTACTGGTCGAGATGGGCGTGAGCGTCGAGGAGTGGTGGACGATTGCGCCGCATGGCTCACGGTTCCAGGTTGAGTCCGTACAGGTCGCCAAACTTGGCGTAGAGGTAGCGCAACAGCGGTTCAACGCTCAGTGGTTTGCCCGTGGCGCGTTCGACCAGTTCGAGCGGTAGGTATTTGCGCCCGTGGCGGTACACGTGTTCGGTCAACCAGCCGCGCAGGGTGTCAAATTCGCCCGCGGCGATGTGGTCTTCGATGTCGGGGTGCGTTGCCTGAATGGCTTCAAAGAGTTGGGCGCCGATGATGTTCCCCAACGCATACCCCTGAAAACGTCCACCAATGAGGGCGTTGTACCAATGCACGTCTTGCAAGACGCCCACTTTGTGATTGGGGGGACGCACACCCAGAAATTCTTCGTACATGGCGTTCCATGCTTCGGGCAATTCAGCAATGCTGAGGCTGCCTTCCAGCAGTTGTGCTTCCAGTTCAAAGCGAATCATGATGTGCAGATTGTAAGTGACTTCGTCGGCGGTGACGCGGATGAAAGAGGGTTCGACCACGTTGATGGCGGCGTAGAAATCATCGAGCGGTACGTGTGCCAGGTGGTCGGCAAACAGGCGCTGGAAACGGGGGTAGTAGTGCTCCCAAAACGGGCGGCTCCGCCCGACACGGTTTTCCCACAGGCGCGAACTGCTTTCATGCACACCCGACCACGCGCCGCGTGCGAGCGGTGTGCCTTCATAGCGGGGGGAGACGTTTTGCTCGTAGATGGCGTGCCCCGATTCGTGCATGGAGGGGAAGAGGGGGGCGTTCAGGTAGTCGGGGGTGAAGCGTGTGGTGATGCGCACATCGCCATGTGAGAGGCGGATGGCGAAGGGATGCGCCGTCAGGTCGTGGCGTCCACGTTGCCAGTCATAGCCGAACGCGGTAAGGACGTCGTGCAGAAATGCCATTTGCGTGTCGAAATCGTAGGTGTGTGCCAGAAAATCGGTGTTGGGGCGCGGGGCGTCGGCGATGGCGCGTACCAGAGGCACCAATCCGCGCTGCAACGTGTCGAACAAGGCGCGAATCGTCGCGGTGTCGAAACCCTCATCGCTTTGCTGGATGAGGGGGTCCATGGGGTGGTCGTAGGGTGCGAGGTAGTCCGCCATGCGGCGGCTGAAATCGAGCGTTTTTTCGAGGAAGGGTTGCACCGTGGCAAACTCGCCCGTTTGGCGGGCTTCCCCCCAAGCCTGGCGGCTGGCGCTGAGGTGGCGTGACATTTCGGCGACAAAGTCGGTTGGAATGCGGCGGCGGCGGTCATACTCGCGGGCGACATAGCGGATGAGCGCGGCGTCGTCGTCATCGTAGGGCAGGGTTTCGGCATAGGGCACGAGCACGTCGAGCCACTCCTGGATGTGCGGCGCGGTAAACTGTTCTTGCCAGAGACGGCTCAGCGTGGCGATGTGGCGACTGCGGGCGCTCGCACCGCCTTGGGGCATGTACGTCACCTGATCCCAGCGAAGCAAACCAACGGCCCCCCCCAAGTCGCTCAGAAATTGCAAGTGTGCTTTGAGTTCAGCCAATACAGCCTGCGGCGTTGGCATCCTCAACTCCTTGTGGTTGGTTGTGTGGTTTTGTGTGTACTCAACGCAAATGAAGGGGGGAATTAGGCCTGATTTTTGCTCAGTATGTGGTTTCGCGCCCTGCAATCATGAGCGTGAGGGCGAGTGTACGCCCTGCATGGCGCAATCGTTCGACGTCGAGCCGTTCGATGGTGTCGGCTGGTGTGCGGGCGGTGGCGTCCCACCCTTGCCAGGCAAGCGCCACGGTTGGGGCTTCTTGTCCGCCGACGCGGAAATCGCGTTCCTCGAAGACAATGCTCAAATCCACGTCCTCGCGGGCGCGTGCAGAAGGGGCGTTCATCAGGTCAGCCGCGCGTTCGACGAGGCGCGCCAGGCGCTCGCTCCCACCCGCCGAGATTTCGAGCGCATTGCCTGTCCCATCGCCAACGGGTCCGATGTGGAACACGGCTTCGGGCTGGAAAGTGCCATCGAAACCATATTTGGCTTTGAGGAATTGGCTCGGTTCGATAGGCGGCACTTGCCCACCTTCCAGCCCTTCGTTGCTGTACGCTACAAAGAGGATGGTTTTGTAGGGCTGATAGCCGCTCTCTTGCAACACGCGCGCCGCTTCGAGCATGACGGCGACGGCGCTGGCGTTGTCGTTGGCTCCGGGCACAATCTCGCCGTCGGGCGCCAGGGCGGGGCCATCGTATTTCGCCATGACGAGCAGCATCTGGTTGTCCAGGTCGTCGGATGTGCCGGGAATGTAGCCCACCACATGCGCAACGGGCACGTCCTCGCGGATTTCGCCTTCCACACGGATGTGGACGGTCGGTTGCAGGTCGCGCGCCACAATTTCGTCAAGCCCCAGCGTGGTTTCAGCGCGGCGGTACTCATCCACCGTGAAGCCTGTTTCCGCCAACAGGCGGTTCGCCAGCGCTTCGCTAATCCAGAGCACAGGCGCATCTTGCCCGACGCGGCGTCCCGTGCCGAAGAGTTCCACCACCGGGTCGCGCGGGGAGAGGGTGGCGCGGCGTTGGAGATCGGTTTCATCTTCGGCGACGACCAGCACACCCGCACGTGGAATGAAGCGGGCGTATTCGAGGTCGCGCTGGTTGACCACAAGCAGGATGTCGTCGGAGAAATCCAGATTTTCTAGCGCGGGAATACGCTGGCGGAAGAACGTGCCTTGCGCGGTCAACTCTCCCATAAGGAGCAGGCGCACGCGCCCGTGGGCTTCACCCAGGTTGCGGAACCGGTCGGGATATTCGGCGTAGTCGCGGCGATAGCGCGGCGGTGCGCCGCCGTCTTCAATGGTCAGCGTGGGAATAGCGGTCAATTGCTCGTAGGCGCGTTTGCGCGGCTGGAAGAACGTCAAATCTTCGCCTGCGGGTTGCACACCCACACGCGCAAACTGTTCAGCGATGTATGCCGCCGCGGCGTCCAGCCCTTCACTGCCCAGTGCGCGCCCTTGCCATTCAGGAGCGGCAAGGCGATCGGCGTGTGTAAAGGCGCGCGAAGCGTCAAAAGTGGCGGCCTGGCGTTTGTAGAAGGCGACCGCGCCTGTGTTGGCTTGCACCCAGTTGATGGTCAGCACAACTACAATCGCCAGCGCCAGTGTGTAGCGGTTCAACACGCGCGAAAACGAGACGCCGACCTCTTCGATGAGGCGGCGCACGCCTTCGCCCAGCAGATTGAAGGCGAGAATCGCTACGAAAATCGCCAGCGCCGGATAGAGCGCCATCCACGGGTAGGCGCGTGCGTAGAGGCGCACATTGGCGAGCAGCGCGCCCCATTCGGGCACGTCGGAGTAGTGGTAGAGTGGGGCGGCGATGTCCAGTTCGGCGAACGCCCCACCGCCGATGAAGATACCGATGAAGCCGAGTTCGCCCAGCAGCATGAGCACCGCCCCCATTTCGAGCGCGGCGATTGAGATGAGCATGGGCACAATGTTGGGCACAATGTGGTTCAGCACCAGACGCGGTACACGCAATCCCGCCGCCACCGCACTTTCGACGAAGGGTTGCGGTTTCAGGCGAATGACGTGCGCGCGCACCTGTTGCATGATTTCACCCCAGCCCACCAGGCTGAGCCCAACGATGAACGCGAGCATGCCTTGCCGAATCCCCACGGCGAGAATAGCGAGCATGGCGAGCAGGAGGCTCGGCATGGCGGCGAGCAGGTCGGCAAGCCCCACAATGAGCGCGTCGCTTCGACTACCGGCGCGCCAGCCGGCGAAAAGCCCCAGCACCACCCCCACAACCATGCGGATGAGCACCACAAGCAGCGCCAGCGTGAGCGTTTGACGCGCCCCCGCCACGACCAGGCTCATCATGTCGCGCCCCAGGGCGTCGGTTCCCCAGGGGAATTCGTCGTCGGGAGGGAAGGGGGGCACGCGCATTTCGCCGTTTTCAAACGTTAGCCCGCGGGTGGTGTAGGGGCTGTGTGGTGCGAGCGACGCGCCGAATAGCGCCACGTAGCCCAAGCCCAGCACGAGCACCACGCCCAACAGAAGCGGCACGTTGCGCAGCGTGCCGCGTATCCAGGCGCGGCGTCGCGCCGCCGCGTAGGTGTCTGTGGCGGGTTTGTGTCCACGGGCGGCGAGGATGGTGGAAATGCGGTGTGGGGTGGCGTCGCGGCTGCGGAGGCGGTCGAACAGAGTGTTGTTGAGTATGAGGTCGCGCAGGTCGGCAAGAAGGTCGCGCAGACCGTCGCCCCAGCCTGCGCCGCGCGTCGTTTTGCGTTGTTGGCGAGCCTGTTCACGTACACGGGGGTCAATCCAGCGGTAGAGCAGGTCGAGCGTGCCGTTGACCGCCAGGATGAGCAGGCTGAGCGCCAGCAGGAGTACAACCGTCAAGGTATCGTCGTAGCGAGCGATGGATTTGAGCAAGGTGAAGCCCACACCAGGCCAGCCGAAGAAAAACTCAACCACGGGCAGGCTTGCCAGCGCGTAGCGGAGTGAGACGCCCCACGTGGTGAGGATGGGAATAGCGGCGTTGCGCCAGACGTGACGCCAAAACACCTGGCGCTCCGAAAGCCCCTTGCTCCGCGCCACCTGAACGTAGTCCTGGCGCAGGGTGTCGAGCAACGCGAGGTAGGTAACGCGGCTGAGTTGGGCAATTGGGCGGGCGGCGAGCACAAGCGCAGGCAGCACGATATGGCGATCCCAGCCAAAACCGGCCACGGGGAAAAGCGGCGTGCCTTGCCATTGCGCCCAGCGAATCATCAGCAATTGCAGCAACATGGCGATGAAGAAACTCGGCGATGAGACGCCAATAAGCGCCCCCAGCATGACCATGAGCGACCAGCCGCGTTGGCGTCGCCAAACCGCCAGCCAACCGAGTGCAATCCCCACCACGCCGGCGGTGAGCAACGCCGCCGCCAACAATCCCACACTTTTCAGCAGGGCGTCACGGGCAACGTCGGCGACGGGGACAGGCGCCAGTGTGATGCTCCCCGCGCGTGTTTCGCCGAAATCGCCGCGCAAAATGTGCGTAGCGAGTTCCCACGTGTGCGGCGTCGCCTCGCGGATGGCTTCGATGGGGGGCGTGCCGCGTGCCATGGCAAGCCCCGTCACGGTGATGAAGATAATCGCCAGCAGGAGCAGCCCGACACGCGCAAGGCGAGCGAGGAGCAGGAAAAGGCGTTCAGCACGTGTATCGAGCAGCAAGCCGGTCTTGCTCAGTATCTTTTGGCGCATGGTGTTTGGTGGGGAATTTGATTGCCAGCCGCGGGCGAGTATAACCGGTTTGCCCAACAAGAGAAATCGGGGTGCACACTAGGAAATTGTTCCTCTTGCGCTTTGCTGTGCCAGGCATGTATCATCTTTGCGGAACGGTTTTTGTTTGCTCTTTTGATACGCTATTTTGGGCACATTTGCATACAATTGCATTGGCTAAATTGACGAAAAAACAAAAACTTATACCATTTTTCGCGTATCCAGGTGTGTACATCATAAACAAACGATGGAGCCGACGATGTATAAGATATTGCTTGTTTCACCCAACAGCGAGCCCTTTCTGACCTTGCGTCGTGCGCTGGAAGAAGAGTCTTTTCGTGTCGTTGCGGTTTCCTCGGCGGAGGAAGCCCTGGAAGTGTTCAACCGCGATTTTCTGGACGCCGTGCTGGTGGCGAAAGATGACCTTTCGCTCGAGGCGTGCCGCGAAATTTGCGAAGTTGTCAGCACGCATTCGCGGTTGCCGGTTCTGGTGCTTGTTGACCACGATGAAGAGGCAACCGTGGTCGAGATTTTGGCGGCGGGCGCTGATGATGTTGTCGAAAAAACGCGCACAGCCGAAATTGTGGCACGCTTGAAGAAGTGGCTGGTGCGGCTCAACGTCCCGCAACCCCGCGTGGTGCGCTTGCCCGAAAGCAACGTCGAGATTGATTTGACGCGCCGTCTCGTGTTGCGGGATGGGCGGCGCTTGCAGTTGTCTCCCACCGAAGAGCGCTTGCTCTTCTACCTGGCGGAAAATGTGAACGTGCCACTGGCGCATGACCAGTTGCTGGAGCACGTGTGGGGGCACCGCGACGCCCAACGCCAGAACTTGAAACTCTACGTGCTCTATCTGCGCCGTAAGTTGGAACCCGACCCTGACAACCCAATTTACTTGCGCAACATTCGCCGTGTGGGCTATGCGCTCATTGGCGAGGCGGAGGAGACGGAGGCGAGCGACGAGCCAGCCACTGAGCCACAAACGCCGTAATCGCCTCGCGCGGTTGTTGTTGCACGTCGAACCAGTGGATGCGTGGGTCGTCAAGCCGAAACCAGCCATACTGTTGCCGAATAAACCGCCGTGTGCTGCGCCCAATGAGGCGCAGCACTTCGTTTTCATCGGTTATCTCCCCCCGCACGTAGGCAACCACTTCTGGATACCCCAGACTTTTCATGGCGTCGGACGTTTCGGGCGTGTAGCCCGCCGCCACTAAACGCCGTACTTCGTCCACCCAGCCCGCTTCCCACATGGCGCGGATACGGGCGTCGGCGCGGGCGTAGAGGGCGTCGCGCGGCATGGTCAAGCCGATGCGCAAGATGTCGTAGGGGGGCGGCTCGCGCCCTTGTTGGGCGCTGAACGGTTCACCCGTGGCTTCGATGACTTCCAGCGCGCGGATGACGCGCCGCACATTGCGGGGGTCAATGTTGGCGGCGGCTTCGGGGTCGAGGGCTTGCAGGCGGGTGTAGAGCGCTTGCGCGCCTTCGCGCGCCGCCAGGGCTTCCATCGCGCGGCGAAACTCGGGGTTGGGCGGCACGCGCGGGATACGATAGCCTTCGAGCACGGCGCGCACGTACAGACCGGTGCCGCCAACCAGCAGCGGCAACTTGCCCCGTGCGGTGATGTCGGCAATCGCGGCGTAGGCGCGGTCTTGAAAATCCGCCAGCGTCATTTGCTGGTCGGGCGTGAGAATGTCAATGAGATGGTGGCGGGCGGCGGCTTGTTCTTCGGGCGTGGGTTTGGCTGTGCCGATATCCATGCCGATGTAGAGTTGGCGCGAATCGGCGGAGACGATTTCGCCGTCAAAGGCTTGCGCCAGCGCAATGGCGGTTGCCGTTTTGCCGACGGCGGTCGGTCCGACAACCGCAATCAGCGGCGGCAGGTGGGGCTGTTCGTCGCTCATTCCACCAGCACCTCGCGCGGCAGGAGTCTCTGCAAGGCTTCGATGAAGGCGGTATAGCGGGCTTCATCGTCAGGAGTGGGGTTGGGGTCGCACAGGGCGGGCGGGCTGACAACCAGCATGATGCGCCCGTCGGGTTGTGTGTTGAATTTGACGCGCCCCACGACACGGTAGCCGCGATCGCGTTCGCGGGCGTCGGCGGGTGTTGCGGCGAGCGGTGCGGCAAGGTTGTAGGTCGCGAAACGCCCGTTCCAGCGCCGCATGAGGAACACCAGGTTGAGATGGGCGCGCGCCGCGGCGGTTTCCAGATAGTCGCGCAGAGTTTCGGCGTCAATGTTGTGCAACAGATACGTTTGCTTGCTCATCGGTTCAGACTTCCACAAATCGGTAGAGTGTGATGCGTTTGAGAACGTTGCGCGCGTCCAATTCTACGGCAACCAGGTCAATGCGCCAATCAACGGGCTGGTCGCCCAGGTGTTCCGCCAACCAGGCATGCGCGGCGGCGCGCACACGGGCGGCTTTGCGGGGGGTGAAGGCCTCTTCGGGAGCGCCGAACGTGCGCCCGCGGCGGGTTTTCACTTCCACAAAAGCGTAGCCGTCGGCGTCGCGGGCGACGATGTCGAGTTCGCCCTGCCGACACCGCCAGTTGCGCGCCAGAATGTCGTAGCCGTGGGCGCGGAGATGGTCGCAGGCGAGTCGTTCGCCAATTTCAGCCAGGTGTGCGCGGCGCATGGGCTATGCCTCGCGTTCCACGAGATGTTGCGCGGCGGCGAAGGCGGCTTCGTACACGTCGCGCACGGGCACGTTGTGGGCTTCCGCCAGGCGGCGGCATTCCTCAAATTCGGGCATTGCGCCCACGGTGCGCCCGTTCAGGTGTTTGCGTTTCACGCGCACCGCCCCGTAGGGGGTTTGTACCGTCTGAAAGTCGCGCGCGGCTTCGTAACGGCGCACGTCGTGCACGCGCACGCCCAGCGTGGTGGTTTCGCGCAGCAGCAGGGTGGCGAGCCGGGCTTCGTCGGCGGCGCGCGCGAGCACCTGCACCACTACCCCAGGGCGCCCCTTTTTCATCTGCACAGGCGTGAACCAGACGTCGAGCGCGCCGGCGGCGAGCAACCGTTCGGGCAGTGTGCCAAAGAGTTCGGGGTTCATGTCGTCAATGTTGGTTTCGAGCAGGCGCAGGGGACCCTCGTCGTCGGATGCGCCCAGCCAGAGGCGCACCACGTTAGGCCAGGGGAAGGTTTTTTGCCCTGCGCCGTAGCCGACGCGCTGGATACGCATGGGGGGCTGTTCAAAGCGAGCGAGATGCGCCAGCAGCGCCGCGCCGGTGGGCGTCACGAGTTCGCCTTCGCCGGGCGCGGGACGTGTCGGGGCGTTGACCGCCGCAAGCAGTTCCAGCGTGGCGGGCGCGGGCAGGGGGATGCGCCCGTGGGCGGTGTTCGCCCAGCCATGCGCCAGGGGTACGGGAGAGGCGTACACTTGCGTGATGCCCAGCGCGTGGAAGCCCGCCACCACGCCCACGATGTCAATGATGGCGTCCAGTGCGCCGACTTCGTGAAAGTGCACCTTTTCAACCGCGATGCCGTGGACGTGGGCTTCGGCTTCCGCCAGGCGGGTGAAAACACCAATCGCGCCCTGCTTGACCGCTTCGGGCAGGTCGGCGGCTTCGATCATCGCGCGAATGTCGGGCAGGTGGCGGTGGTGGTGTTCTTCGTCGGTTTCCACATGCACCAGGGTGGCGCGCAACGCCCCCCGCTGGACGGATTCCGCCCACACCCGCCACTTCTCGCGCGGCAGGTGCAGGCGTTCCACCGTCGTGCGCAAAGCGTCGAGCGGCCAGCCCACGTCCACGAGCGCGCCGAGCAGCATATCACCCGAAACGCCCGCTTGGGCGTCAATGTAGGCTAGCATGGTTAGCGCATTGAGGCGATGAATTGGTTGAGGGCTTCTTCGTCCCACGCTGTGCTGGGGCTTATCACCAGAAGGAAGGCGGGACCATTGTTGCCTGTGAACGAAACGAACGCCATGCGCATGGCTTCTCCTGATTCGGCGTCTGTGCCCTCAAAGATGAGCATGGTGCGTTCCTCACCCCGAATGGTGACGGTGCGTTCCTCCGTCTGCTGAACGCCCTCCATGCGTCGCCCGACTTGCCCCTCGACGGTCGTGCGGGCGGTCTCGGGGTCAAATCCGGCGTCGTCAGGAGCTTGTGCCAGCACAAAAAGCATGCCGTCTTGTTCGTTCGTGGTGGGCGCAATCACAACATAGGTGAAGAGGTTGGCAACGCGGAAGCCGAATTGTTCGGAGTAGCCGGACGGCAAGGTGTAGTCGGTGATGCTGTGCGCCATGGTGCGCGCTTGGTCGGGGTCTGCCACCACATCAAATTGGCGTTTGAGGAAGAGATAGCCGCCAAAGAACGCCAGACAACAAATTGCGAGCGTGATTCCGACAATAATCAGAGCAATTTTGACGGTACGGTTCATGTGTTCCTCCTTCTGTGTGCGTCATGAGATGGGTTTACGCGTCCGAATGTCATCACGCGCCACGTGGATGGCGTTCATTGAACCGCGCTGGTAGCCCGCCAGGTCGAGCGTGACGAAGCGATACCCGGCGGCGCGGACGCCCGCCACAATGGCTTCACGTTGTTCGATGGCGCGGAGCAGTTCATCGGACGCAAGTTCAATACGCGCGATTTCGCCATGATGTCGCACACGGAATTGGCGGAAGCCCAGCGCCACCAGCGTATCTTCGGCGGCTTCGATTTGGCGCAGCAGGTCGGGCGTGATGGGCGTGCCATGGGGCACACGCGAGGAGAGGCACGCCATGGCGGGCTTGTCCCAAATGCGCAGACCGAGCGCGCGGGCGATGGCGCGCACTTCGGGCTTGGTGATGTTGGCTTCCAGGAGCGGGGAGCGCACGCCTTTTTCGCGGGCGGCTTGCATGCCGGGGCGGAAGTCGCCCACGTCGCTGGCGTTCGCGCCGTCGAGGATGGCGTTCCAACCTTCCTCGCGGGCAATAGCGACCAGGTGGCTGTGCAAGGTGGATTTGCAGAAGTAGCACCGATTGACGGGATTGGCGGCGTAGTTGGGGTTCAGGTGCTCGTTGGTTTCCACAAGGCGGTATGCCGCGCCGATTTCGCGGGCGATGGCGATGGCTTCTTCGAGTTCACGGCGCGGATAACTGGGCGAAACGCCAATGCAGGCGAGCGCCTTGTCGCCCAGTTGTTCATGCGCCACAGCCAGCACCAGCGTACTGTCAATGCCGCCTGAGTAGGCGACGAGCGCAGAACCGCACGCGCGGATGATGGCGCGCAGATGGTCGAGTTTGGCTTGCAGGTCAGGCGCAAGTGTCGTGCTTGTCATAAGAATGCTCCTCGTGGGTGTCGGGTGTGGGACAGCGGCGGTTGATGAGCGCCGCCATGTAGCCGGCGCCGAAGCCGTTGTCAATGTTGACTACGGCGATACCGCTGGCGCAACTGTTCAGCATGGTGAGCAGCGCCGAAAGCCCGCCAAAATTGGCGCCGTAGCCCACCGACGTGGGGACGGCAATCACCGGGCAATCCACCAGCCCCGCGACCACGCTCGGCAGGGCGCCTTCCATGCCCGCCACCACCACGATCACGTTGGCGCGGCGCAGGGTGGGGACGTGCGCCAGCAGGCGATGCAGTCCCGCCACGCCGACGTCGTAGATGCGGTGGGGGGCGTGCCCCATGAGTTCGAGCGTGCGGGCGGCTTCTTCGGCAACGGGCAAGTCGCTTGTGCCTGCGGCGACAACCAGCACGCCCGGACGGCGCGGGGCGTCCGGCTGGCGGTCAATCCAGACCAGGCGCGCGGTTTCATCATACTGGGCGTCGGGCAAGACGGCGCGCACGGCGTCGGCGTGTTCGGTGGTGGCGCGTGTGCCCAACACCCGCGGATTGCGGGCGGCGAGCCGCGCGAAAATTTCCGCCACCTGTGCGGGCGTTTTCCCCGCACAGTACACCACCTCTGGAAAACCGACGCGCAAGGCGCGGTGATGGTCGAGCGTGGCGAAGCCCAGCGTTTCAAAAGGAAGCGTGCGCAACGCTTCCACCGCCTCATCTACATTGATGGTGCGGTCAGCGACATGTTGGAGTAATTGGCGAAGTTCTTGTTCGTGCATAGCTGAGAGCATAGACGGAGTAGGCGCTTTGTCAAAGGGGCTTTTTCTTTTGACACGTTCCGCGCTTTTTGGTATCGTCTGCGTGCTGTTGTCAAATTGTGCCGTGGTAGCCTGAAAAGAGGAGCCCTTTCGCAGACGGTAATCCTATGGACGACAGTAGTCAGCAATTTCAGAACGAACACGCAACCCTGTGGGTGCGCGGTGAAGGCTACGAAGCAAGCCGACCGAGTGCAGACACCCCAGGGCAACTGTGTCAACCCCGTGAATAGCCTCTGACCGACGCACCGGGGTTGACCCGGTTGCCGTCGGTCTGTTTGCCTCGTCTCTGCCGACCTTCACCTCGCCGGTCGGTTTTTTGTTTTCCGCGCCGCACTGCGCCCCCGCACAACTTCATAGCGCAGGAGGTGTGCCATGGTGGATGCTCTCATCATTGACGATGCGCTGGCGTTTGTGCGCGCATTGTTGGAGCAGGATGACGTTGCCGCCGCGGCGGCGTACTTGCGCACGCTGCACCCTGGCGAGGCGGCTGAAGTGTTGGCGCGCTTGGATGACGAGGCGCAACAGCGTCTCATTCGCCATCTTGATGACGCCTGGCTGGCGGATTTGCTCGAACACATGGACGAAGACGAGCAGGCTGATGTCATCGAGCACATTCGCGCCGAGCGCCTGGCGCACGTGCTGGATGATGTCGAGCCGGACGTTGCCGCCGACGTGTTGGGGGAACTTTCGCCCGAACAAGCGGGCGTGGTACTGGCGCACATGGAATCGGCGGATGAGGTGGCGCCGTTGCTGGAATTTCCCCCCGATACGGCTGGGGGGTTGATGAACCGCCCCGGTCCCATGTTGCGCCGCCACATGACCGTTGCCGAGGCGTTCGAGTTTCTACGCACACACTACCGTGACGAGCGCGAGTTGTCGTATCTGTATGTGCTTGACCGCCACGGCAAATTGGTGGGCGTGGTGAGTTTGCGCGCGCTGATTCTCGCCGACCCCCATCAGACGATTGGCGAGATTATGAACCCCAACGTGATTACCGTGCGTGCGGACGCCGACCAAGAGGAGGTCGCCGATTTGTTCACGCGCTATGGCTTCTTGGCGTTGCCGGTGGTGGATGAAGAAGACCATTTGCTGGGTATCATCACGGTGGAGGATATTCTGGACGTGGTGCAAGATGAAGCCACCGAGGACATTTACCGCCTGGCGGGGATGGATGAAGACGCCGAACTGTTCAGCCCGATTCGCGAAGCCGCGCGCACACGGCTTTTCTGGTTGATGGTCAACCTGCTGACTGCGTTCCTGGCGTCGGCGGTGGTGTCGCTTTTTGAGAGCACGATTGCGCGGGTGGCCGTGTTGGCGACGTTCATGCCGATTATTGCCGGACAGGGGGGCAACGCCGGCATTCAAACGTCCACCATTGTCATTCGCTCGCTGGCGCTGGGGCGCTTGGAACTGGATGAAGTGTGGAAGGCACTGCGCTACGAGGTGATGCTGGGCTTCATCAATGGCGTGGTGATTGGCCTGGTTGTTGCCGTGGTGGCGGTGCTTTGGAAAGGCAACCCGATGTTGGGCGTGGTCATCGGCGTTGCGATGGTGGGCAACATGCTGGTGGCGGCGCTGGCGGGGGTGCTCATTCCCTTCACGCTGCAACGCCTTGGGCGCGACCCGGCGTTGGCGTCGGGCATTTTCCTGACGACGGCGACCGATGTGTGCGGGTTCTTCTTCTTCCTGGGGTTGGGAACGCTTTTGTTGCTCTAAGGGGCGTCAAGACTAACAACATTCCAATGTTTTGCTAACGTGTTTCTAACGGCGATGCGGTTTTGAAAAAAGCGAACAGGTTGGACGATGGCAGTGCGTACCACACTCTGAAAGAAAGGAGGTGATGGTATGCGTATCCTGGCGTTGGCCGACCTGCGCGGTGCGACGGAACGCATTCCGCAAGTGATTGACCTTGTGCAACGCGAAAAGATTGGAGCGGTGGTCTTCGCGGGCAACATTTTGGGCAAGCATGAACGCGTCGAAGCCTACGAAAAGGCGTTAGCCGAAGGCACACCAGTGCAGATGGATGAAGCGTATCTGCGCACGCTGGAAGATCAGGCGGTGAAAGAATTTGAAGCCTTCTTTGATGAAATGGGCAAACTGGATGTGCCGGTGCTGGTTGTGCCGGGCTATCTGGATGCGCCGCTGCGCCTCTACCTGCAAGCGTCGCTGAACCATGAAGTCGTCGAGCCCAATGTGGACATGATTCACCGCTCGTTCAAGCCGCTGACGTCGTGGGACCTGGTGTTTGCGGGCTTTGGCGGCGCGATTGCCGACGATACGCGCGAAGACCGCTACGCGCTGGTCTATCCGGCGTGGGAAGTGCTCTTCGGGCTGGACTTCTTGCGAAGCCTGTTGCCGAAGTACACGCCGGTGCTGATTTTTGCGACGCCGCCGCGCCGTGGAGACATTGACCTGGATGGCGGCAAGCACATTGGGCATGAAGTCATCAACGATCTCATCAAGACCTATGCGCCGGCGTATGCGTTCGTGGGTGGTGCGCCCGAAGGGCGTGGAACGGTTGAAATTGGCTCGACGCTGGTGGTGAACCCTGGCGCACTGCGCGACGGGTCCTACGCGATTGTGGACACGAAGACGGGTGATGTCATCTTCGGGCAACTGCCCGAACCCGCGATGCAAACCGCCTGATCTCCTTTCGTCATCGTCATCACCGCGTAGCCTCGCCGGGCTACGCGGTTTTTTTATGCTTCCTCGTCGCCTGTCTCGTGGCGCTCTTCCTCGCGCTCCAACTTCGCCCAGAGTTGATGCCCCGGTTTGCGGCGAATAGGCACGGGCGTGTGCAGGCGTTGGGCGTCGTCGAGCACCCAGGCGTAGAGCGGGCGACCACGGGCGTAGGCGTTCAACACGTCGGGTGTCGCGTGATGCTTTTCGATGTGGGCGTGCAACTCCTCAGGCGAGAAGGGACCGAGGGTGTCGCGCAGGGTGGCGGTGCCGATGACACGCCCTCCGCTGATGATGCCGATGCGTCCGCGGATATGCGTGGGGCGGGTGCGGATTTCCCACGTTTTCTTGCCGTCCACAACCAGGCTGGCGTAGGGTTCGCGGATGAAAAGCCCCAATTCGGGCAAGTCGTCGGCGCGGTAGAGCGTCCCGTAGCCGGCGAGGATGACGGCGTCGGGTTCGAGCACATGCAGGAGTTCCGGGCGGTGCGTGACCAGCACCAGCGTCATGCCCAGGCGGCGCGCCAGTTCGGCAACCTTGCGCCCTACGCGGCTCGCGGTGCGGGAGTCTAGGTGGGCGGCGAATTCGTCAATGATGAGCAGATTGGGGCGATGGGCGAGCGCCCACGCCACCTGCACGCGGGCTTTCTGACCGGTGGAAAGCGTAGCATAGGGCGCGCGGAAGAGCACGGCGTCGGCAAGCCCGGCGGCGTTGAGGATTTCAATGGCTTCGGTGGTGTCGCCTGTGAGCGTGTAGATGGCTTCGAGCACGGCTTGCGTGCCGAGCGCTGGTTCGGCTTCGTTCGGAATGAGCGCTTGCAGGCGCACATTGTCGGGCATGTGAATTTCGCCGCTGTCCGGCTGGTAGAGCGGCTCGGTGCGCCCGGTTGCCGCCCCAATGAGCAGGCGCAGAAACGTGGTTTTTCCACTTCCAGACGCCCCCACAACGGCGTTGATGGTTCCCGGTTCAAGCGTGAGTGTGGCGCGGCGGAAAATATGCGTCTCAATATCGCGTTCTTGGACGCCAAACGCGGCAAGCGCTTCGCGTACCGGTTCGGACACCCCCTCAAGGTTGAGCGTGTGGTGATAGGTTTTCGTCACCTCGCGCAGCACGATGGCGCTGCTGAGCGGTTCGACCGGGCGCAGGTGCGAATGGTAGAGTCGCCCGCCGTGCGTGCGCGCCACTTCATCCGTTTGCAAAAAGCGCTGGATAGCGTTTTGCGCGGTTTCATCGAGCGGGAGGTAGAGCGTCGGACGCCCCGACGCCGTTTCAAAGAGAAAGACAAACCCCGCTTTTTCCATGAACGGGTGAAACCGCGCCATTTGCGCCACCGTCTCAATGGCGCGTTTGCGTTCGCGCATGTCGGGGATGCGGCGTTCACGCACCCAATCCACCATGCACCGGATGGCTTGCACGCCCAGCCCGTCGGCGCGGTAGTCGGGGTGTATCACGACGCGCGCCAGCCGTGCCACGGGTGAACGGGCGTTGGCGAGCGCGCGCCCTTGTTCATCCCACCAGGCTTCGGGGGGCACATGCTGGTTGGGGTGAAACGGATGGTCGAACCATTCAGGCGGGAAAATGCGGCGTCGGATATCGCGGTCAAGCGTGCCGTCGGGACGCCGCCGATGCAGCAGCGGAAGCGGTGGGTCAACGCGCACATAGCCCACGATAGACGGTTCGTAGGGTTGGCGGTCAAGCAGTTCAAGCAGCAAAAAGCGCGAGGCGCGGGTGGCGTCGCGCAGGTCGAGGAAGCGCATGGGACCATGCCCGTGAGGACAGTCGGGGCGTGCGTTGGCGGCTTGCTCCGCCCCACAGCGTTCACAATGCCAGAGCGCCAGCAGGCGCTCCCGCGAGGCGTAGTGGTACTGTTCCAGTTCCACAATGGCGGCGTAGTCGCGCTCGTAGCGCGCTTCACGGGCGCGCAACCGATAGGTGTAGAGCAGGCGGTCGGAGAAAAGCGAGCGTCGTTCCAGCGTGTAGGTGCGTTCAAACAGCGGCCAGACACGCGCGCGGCTCGTGCGCAATGCATACTCATCAAATCCCGGCGTTGTTGTCTCCGCGCTCAGGCGCACACGTTGCCCTACACGCAGCCATTGCGCAACCGTCCCCGCCATGGGAAGCCGATACGATACGCCCTCATCCGTTTCGACAACGACGAAGCCCGCATACCGGTAGGTGGCGCGTTTCAGTTCAATCGCTTGAATGCGTCCACGGTGAGGTGTGGATTGGCTCGGCATGGTCTCTCTCCCCTCAGTTGTTCTGGTTCATGATGCGGAGAATGGAGAGAACAGGCAAATATCTCGCGTTCGCCGCTCACCCCATTGAGTGAGAGCGGGGCGCAACCCGGCGCGTGGTGATTGACAAACGCCCTCGAGATGTTTATACTGTACACCACTCATCAAAACAGAAGTGGTTGGTTTGTTCAACATGGTGTATCAAGTGCGTTCGCTCAACAACCGATACCCTCGTCGCCCTCGCATGGTCGCTCCAGACGATGTGTCTGGTTAGGCGTGCTTGGGCGAACGCAAGAGCGCGGTAACCAACCCCCCAGACACAGCGTCTGGGGGGTTTTTTCATACCCCGGTGTGCCGTTGCGATGGGGCTACGCTGCCGGGTGGCAACCATCAACCAATCAAGTGAGGGGGTTCCATGATTCGAGCAGGCGTGTTAGGCGCAACTGGATACACAGGGTTTGAATTACTCCAATGGCTGGCGTACCACCCCCATGTGGAGATTGCCTTCGCAACGGCGCGGAGCGATGCCGGCAAACCGTTGTCCGCACTCTACCCAACCGACCTTGACATTCAGTTGCAGGCGGTTGAAGACGTTTCGTTGAGCGACGCCGATGTGCTCTTCCTCTGTTTGCCGCACGGTGCGGCGCAAGAATGGGCGCAGCGCGGGCTGGATGCCGGCGCGGTGGTGATTGACCTTTCCGCCGACCACCGTTTGCATGATGCGGATGTCTACGCGCGCTGGTACAACCAACCGCACACCGCGCCCCATTTGCTTGCCGAAGCCGTGTACGGGTTGACCGAATGGCGGCGCGAAGCGTTGCGCCAGGCGCGGTTGATTGCCAACCCCGGTTGCTACCCCACCAGTATTTTGCTGGCGGTGGCGCCCTTGCTGAACGCCGGCTTACTCGACGGCGCCACCATCATCGCCGACAGCAAAAGCGGCGTCAGCGGCGCCGGGCGTTCGCCCAAACTCGGCTCACTCTTCGTCGAAGTCAATGAAAACCTGAAGCCGTACAACATTGGGCACGTCCATCGCCACGTCGCCGAAATCGAGCAGGAATTGCACGCCCTCGCAGGCGACCACGCGCCGCGCGGCATTGTCTTCTCGCCGCACTTGCTCCCCGTCTCGCGCGGCATTCTCAGCACCATCTACGTCCCCTGGCCGCAAGGGCTCAGCGCCGACGACCTGCGGGCGCTCTACGCCGAAACCTACGCCGATGAACCCTTCATCTGGCTTTTGCCCGAAGGCGCAACCGCCACGCTCGCGCACACCGTGCGCACCAATCGCTGCGCCATCAGTCTGCACCCCGTGCCCGAACGCGACCAACTCATCATTGTGAGCACGATTGACAACCTGGTGAAGGGGGCGGCCGGGCAAGCCATTCAGAACATGAACGTGCGTTTTGGCTTTGATGAGCGCGCCGGATTGATGCCCGTGGCGCGTGCGCGCGTGCAGGAGGTGTAGCATGCTCGTTCTCAAAATCAGCGGGCACCAACTGGACGATGGCGCGTTTTTGAACCGGCTGGCGCGCACCGTCGCGGCGATGCCGACGCCGCCCGTCATCGTGCATGGTGGGGGGCGCGGCACAACCGACCTCGCCGCCCGTTTGGGGATTGAAAGCCGCTTTGTGGAAGGTTTGCGCGTGACCGATGACGCCGTCCGCGATGTGGCAGTGATGGGCATGGTGGGCACCGCCAGCATGCAACTGGTGCAGGCGCTGGTCTGCGCCGGCGTCCCCGCGCTGGGGCTGAGCGGCGTGGACGCCGGTTTGGTGCGCGTGCGCAAATTGGAGCACCACGCCGGCGATTTGGGGTGGGTTGGTATCCCGACGGAGGTTGCCGCCGACCGATTGCAGGCGCTGCTTGGCGCGGGGTTTGTGCCCTGCCTCGCGCCCATCTCGTTAGGTGAAGATGGGCACATTTACAACGTCAACGCCGACCACGTGGCGCAAGCCGTCGCGTCCGCCCTGCATGCGGACGCCCTGGTCTTCTTGACCAATGTGCGCGGCGTCATGCAGGACGACCGCGTATTGACGCACCTCACGCCCTCGGTTGCCGAACGGCTCATCGCCGAGGGCGTTATTGTTGGCGGCATGATTCCCAAAGTGCGCGCCGCGCTTGCAGCGCTTCAAGCCGGCGTGCGCGCCGTCTTGATGAGCGACCTGGACGGCGTGGAAGCCTTCCTGCGGGGCGAGACCGCCGGCACACTTGTGCAAGCCGATGAGGAGCAACAATCAACAGAAGGAGCAGCCCAATGAACGCCCAGGACATTATCGCGCTGGAACAAACCTACCTTGCGCCCACCTACAAACGCGCGCCTTTTGTGTTGGAGCGCGGCGAAGGCGTCTATCTCTACGACACCGAGGGGCGGCGCTACCTTGATTTTGTGGCGGGGATTGCCGTCAACGCGCTGGGGCATGCCGACGCACGCATGGCGGACGTGCTGGCGGAGCAGGCGCGCCAACTGGTTCACGTGAGCAACCTCTACCACACCGCGCCGCATGCCTTGCTGGCGCGTGATTTGTGCGAAGCGAGTTTCGCCGACCGGGTCTTTTTCTGCAACAGCGGCACCGAAGCCACCGAAGGGGCGTTGAAATTTGCGCGCAAGTGGGCGCGCACCACTTCCGGGGATGATGAGAAGTACGAAATCGTGACCTTTTCGCACGCGTTCCACGGGCGCACCATGGGTGCGCTCAGCGTGACCGCCAACGAAAAATACCGCAAGCCCTTCGAGCCGCTGATTGGCGGTGTGCGCCGCGCTGAATTCAACAATCTGGAAAGCGCCCAAGCCGTGATTGGCGAGAAGACCGCCGCGGTGATTGTCGAGCCGGTGCAGGGCGAGGGGGGCATTCAGCCCGCCACGCGCGAGTTTTTGCAGGGCTTGCGCCGCTTGTGCGATGCCTACGGCGCGGCGCTCATCTTCGACGAGGTGCAGTGTGGGCTGGGGCGCACCGGTACGCTCTGGGCGTATGAGCAGTACGGCGTTGAGCCGGACCTCATGGCGCTGGCGAAACCCTTGGGCGGGGGCTTGCCCATCGGCGCGATTTTGATGCGCCAGACCATCGCCGACGCCCTCGCGCCGGGCGACCATGGCAGCACCTTCGCGGGAAGCCCGCTCATCACCGCCGTTGCGCGTGATGTGTTCAACCGCATTCGCGATGCCGCCTTTTTGGCGCATGTGCGCGATGTGGGGGCGTACCTGGGCGAGCAGTTGCGGGCGGTCGCGGCGTCCAGCCCGCTGGTGCGCGAAGTGCGCGGCCTGGGGTTGATGTGGGGCGTGGAATTGGTGGAGCGCGTCGCGGCGGCGGATGTGGTGGCGGCGTTGTGGTCGCATGGCTTGCTGACCGTGCCCGCCGGGCGCAACACAGTGCGCTTCTTGCCGCCGCTGATTGTGGAGCGCACCCATGTAGATGAAGCCGTTGCAGCCTTTGCCACCGTGTTGGCGCATGAAGTTACCGCGTGAAATGCATTTCAACTATTTGCCACGAGCGGGCGAACGCATACATTTTAGAAAGGACGGGGGGCGATGATTACCATTCGCAAAGCACGTATTGAAGACGCACCGGCCATTGCCGAACTCATCAACCATTACGCCATGCAAGGGCTCATGCTCCCGAAGTCGTTGTTGCAGGTGTACGAGCAACTGCGCGAATTCGTCGTCGCCGAGGATGAGGACGGCACGATTGTAGGGTGCGGTGCGCTTCGCCTGATGTGGCACGATTTGGCCGAAATCCGCTCGCTGGCGGTGGCCGAATCGGCGCAGGGGCAGGGCGTTGGGCGGCGTCTTGTCGAAGCCTTGCTCGATGAGGCGCGCGAATTGCAGTTGGCGCGTGTGTTTGCGCTGACGTACCAGGTTCAATTTTTTGAGCGCTTGGGGTTTCAAGTCGTGCCGATGCACATTTTCCCGCAAAAGGTCTGGCTGGATTGCAAAATGTGCCCCAAGCGCAACCGGTGCGACGAAGTCGCCATGCTCCTGGTGCTGGATGAAGAGCGTGCCACACGTGCGGCGGATGAAACCGCATCATCGCTACCTGTGTCGCCCTGGCAACCCAACCTGATATCGGTGGAGGTTCGCACGTGATGCCCGCACGTCCCACATTTGAAGATGAATTTGCCAAAGCGCGTCGCCTGTTCGCGTCCGACGAGTTGGACGACCCCGCCGCGGTGCGTGAAATCGCCCGCCAGGTGCGCCGTCTGGCGCGCACGCCCGAACAGGTGGTGCGCGTTGTTCTGCTGGAAGCGCGCTGGCTGGTAGAAGCGGGGCGCTTCGCCGAGGCGTTGCTGGTGCTGGATGAGGCGCAGGGGCGGGTGTATGAAGACGACGTGCTACGGGCGGATGTGCTGGCGTTGCGGGCGCGCATTTTGGTGCAACAGGGGCATTTGCTGGCGGCTACGCAAACCGCCCACACCGCGCTGGAATACAACCCGGCGCATGTGGAGGCGCGCCTGGCGTTGGCGGATGCCTTCTTGCAGTTGAATCAGGTTGGGCACGCCATCACCTTGTATCATGAAGTCATCCCGTTGCTGGATGATGAGGCGGCGCGGGCGCGCGTCCATCTGTTGCTGGCGCGCGCGTATCGTGCCGCTGGTCTGCCTGTGCTGGCACGCTTGCATGCGCAGCGGGCTGTGGAGATTGCCGACCTTGCCCCGCGTGAACAGGCGGCGGCGTTCTGGTATCGCGTCTCCAGCCTCGACCGACGGCTGTTCTGGTTGACGCTCGTGGCGGTGGTGCTTCTGCTGGCGACCGGTCTGCTGGGGCGCATTGACCTCTGGCTGGCTGGGTTGGCGGCGGTGCTGGTGCTCATCACCGTGGGGAGTATCACCTGGATCAGCACGCCCACCTTTGAAGACGCCCAACGCGCAGGGCGTTTGTCCGAACAGCGTGTCCAGCGCTGATTGTTGCTGTTGGTTCAACCGCTCCCATCGTCTGGTGAATGGGGGCTTTGAGAACAACCCGGAGTGCACATGCTCAATCCATTTGTCCCGCCGGAGGCTCTCTGGGAACGCTTGCTGAGCACTTTCCCATCCGCAACCGCACCAACGTTGGTGCACCGCGCCTATGATGTCGCTTCTCGCGCCCACACCAACCAGCGCCGCAAAGAAGGCACCCCCTATCTCGTGCACCCCTTGCGGGTGGCGCTCATTCTTGCCGAAGAACGCGGTCTGACCGACGCCGAAATGGTGGCGGCGGCGCTTCTGCATGATGTGGTTGAAGATTCGGCGTTCACGGTTGAGGATGTGGCGGCGCAGATTTCCCCGACGGTCGCCGACCTGGTGCGCTGGCTGACCAAGCCGCCGGCTGAAAACGGCGACACCGAAGCCCGCGACGCCGCCTACTTCACCGCCCTGCTCGACGCCCCGCTGGCGGCGCGCCTTGTCAAACTGGCTGACCGCCTCGACAACGTGCGCTATCTGCACACAGCGTGCAACCCGCGCTGGGCGCGCGCCTACCGCGCCGAAACGCGCCGCTGGGTGTTGCCGATTGCCGACCGCACAGACGCCTGGTTTGCGACGCATTTGCGCACGTATGCTGGCGATGAGACGCTCCAACCGTGGGAAACGCGCGCGACACGCATTCTCTACACCGCCGAACCGTGGTTGACGCTCGTGGCCGATACCATCGAGCGCGAACCCGACGACCCCGCACCGGTTGAGGACTTTTACCGCGTGAAATCGCCGGAGTACGTGTTGGTGGTGCCCCGTTTTGCCGATGGGCGGTATCTCACGTTGCGGCAGTATCGCCACGGCGTGGGGTGTATTTTCCGCCAGTTTCCCGCCGGTGTGGTGGATGCGGGTGAAACGCCGCGCCGCGCCGCCGAGCGCGAATTGCTGGAAGAGACCGGCTACATTGCGGAACGGTGGGTTTCGCTGGGCGCGTATGTCGTGGATGTCAACCGTGGGAGTGGTCGGGCGCATTTCTACCTTGCCGATGGCATTGTGCCCTATCAGGGTGAACGCCCGCCCTCGGATGATTTGGAAGCCCACGAAGTCGTCATCTTGTCGCGTGAAGCCATTGCCGCGCAGGTGACGCTAGGCACGTTCCACAGCCTGGCGTGTGTCGCGGCATTTGCGCTGGCAGAACAAACTCGATAGCACCATTTTTCAGCAAAAGAGGAGGAAGCATGGCCGGCAAAGAACAAACCGTCAATAAAGTCGTTCTCGCCTATTCGGGCGGGCTGGATACCAGTGTGATTGTGCCGTGGCTGAAAGAAAACTTTGATTGTGAAGTGATTTGCTTCTGCGCCGATTTGGGGCAGGGGGAGGAACTGGCGGGGTTGGAAGAAAAAGCCCTCGCCAGCGGCGCCGATAAAGTCTATATCGAAGACTTGCGCGATGAATTCCTGACCGACTTCATCTTCCCCATGATGCAAGCCGGCGCCATTTACGAGCGCAAGTATCTGCTGGGCACGGCGGCGGCGCGCCCGCTGATTGCCAAGCGCCAGGTGGAAATTGCCGAACTCGAAGGGGCGGATGCCGTGGCGCACGGGGCAACCGGCAAGGGCAACGACCAGGTGCGCTTTGAACTCACCTACAAGGCGCTCAACCCCAAATTGAAGGTCATTGCCCCCTGGCGGCACCCCAAATGGCACATTCGCAGCCGCGAAGATGCGCTCGCCTATGCGCGTGAGCATGGCGTGCCCGTGCCGCACACCGAAAAAAGCATTTACAGCCGCGACGCCAACTTGTGGCATATCAGCCACGAAGGCGGGTTGCTTGAAAACCCGTGGAATGAACCCGAAGAAAAAATGTATCAGTGGACGGTTTCGCCCGAAGCCGCGCCCGATGAACCGGAGTACATTGAAATTGACTTTGTGGAAGGAGTGCCCAAGAAACTGAACGGGCGCGCCCGCGGTCCCGTGGAGTTGATGAAGGAACTGAACGAAATTGCCGCCCGCCACGGTATCGGGCGCGTTGACCTGGTGGAGAACCGCCTGGTGGGGATGAAGTCGCGTGGGGTGTATGAAACGCCCGGCGGCACCATTCTGTACGCCGCGCACCGCGAACTGGAATCGCTGACGCTCGACCGCGAGACCATGCACTTCAAGGATATGATTGCCATCAAGTACGCTGACCTGGTGTACAACGGGCAGTGGTTCACGCCGTTGCGTGCCGCGCTGGATGCGTTCGTCGCCAAGACGCAAGAAAACGTCACGGGGACGGTGCGGCTCAAACTCTACAAGGGCAACATTATCATTGCCGGGCGCAAAGCGCCGCGCAGTCTCTATCGCGAAGATTATGCCTCGTTTGGCAAAATGGACGTGTACGACCAGAGCGACGCCGAAGGCTTCATCAACCTGTTCGGGTTGCCGCTCAAAGTCGAAGCGCTGGTGGATATGGAAGGCGGCGCGCCCAACAAGTGGCGTGCGCCCGATTACAGCAAATTCAAGCGCGACTAATCGCGTCTGTCCCTGCGGCGGTGGGGCTTGAGCACCCACCGCCGCTGCTTTGGTCAACTGTCAACCCCAACCCCAAAGGAGAGAGGCATGTTGAAGCGAAGTTTGGCCGGCCTGGGGGCTTTGGCGGTAGTGAGCGGCGTTGTGTGGCCCCGCCGACGCCGCCTGCTGGCGAACTGGCTTGACCTTCCCCCACCTCGCTACGATGTTGGCGTTGAGCGTGGGCTGGTGGTCCCCATGCCCGATGGCGTGCGGCTCTATGCCGACCGCTACTACCCCAAAGCGCAAGGCGCATTCCCCACCATTCTCATCCGCACACCCTACGGACGCCGTCCTGTGGGGATTTCGGGCTTGTTCATGGGGTTTGCGATTGAGCGCCTGGTGGAGCGGGGGTACAACGTGGTGGTGCAGGATGTGCGCGGGCGCTTCGATAGCGAGGGCGAATTTACGCCTTTCTTCCAGGAAGCCGCCGATGGCCGCGCCACCCTTGAATGGATTGCCCAACAACCCTGGTTCGAGGGCAATCTGGCGACATGGGGCGCGAGTTATCTGGGCTACACCCAATGGGCGCTGGCGCCTGATGCACCGCCATACTTCAAAGCCATGGTGCCGATGATTACCTCGGCGAGCGCCCGCATTTTTGTGGAGCGTGTGTTTGGGCTGGAAGTGTTGTTGCGCTGGCTTGTCTTGCTGGCGTTGCCCACACGTGGCCGCTTGCCGCTGTGGGAATCGCTGGCGCTGATGTTGCGCGCCGGGCGCATTGTCAAAGAAGCGGTGTGGCACTTGCCTGTGGGCGAAGCCGACCTGGTGGCTGTTGGCGAGCCGGTACCGTTCTTCCGTGAGTGGATGCAGCACGAAGATGAAAACGCCCCCTATTGGGAACCTGTCCAGTGGGGGCGGCGCATGGAGCGCGTGCAAGCCGCTGTGCATTGGATTGGCGGCTGGTACGATTTCTTCCTCTACACCATGCTGCGCGACTATCGCCAGATGCGGGCACTTGGAAAACGCCCCTACTTGACCATTGGTCCCTGGCACCACCTCTCGAACGATGGCATGGTCCTGCGTGTGCGTGAATCACTCGCCTGGTTCGATGCGCATTTGAAGAACGACCCGCACGCCTTGCGCGAAAAGCCGGTGCGCGTCTATCTCATGGGGGCGGAAGAATGGCGCGATTTCGACGATTGGCCCCCGCCGGAAGCCCAACCGCGCCGCTTCTACCTGCACCCCGACCGCACGTTGCGCCCCAACGCACCGGAGGAAGACGCCTTCCCAAGCACCTATCGCTACGACCCCGCCGACCCAACGCCGGCGATTGGTGGGGCGCTCTTCGACCCCTCGGAGGCTGGACCGCGGGATAACCGCGAATTGGAGGCGCGGCACGATGTTCTACTCTTCACGTCGCCGCCGCTGGACGCCGACCTGGATGTGATTGGCGATGTGCGCGTGGTGCTCTACGCGCGCTCCTCTGTCTCACACACCGACTTTGCGGCGCGTCTCAACGATGTTCACCCGGACGGCACGTCCTACAATGTGTGTGATGGCTTGTTCCGCGTGACGCCTGAAGTGGTCGAGCAGGTGGATGAAGGTTTGTGGCGGATTGAGATTGACTTGTGGGGCGTGGCGCACCGCTTCAAAAAAGGACACCGTTTGCGCCTGGTCATTGCCAGCGCATTCTTCCCGCGTTTCAATCGCAATCTGAATACCGGCGAACCGGTGGCGACGGGCACGCGCATGGTGGTCGCGGAGCAGTATGTCTACCATGACAAGGCGCACCCGTCATATCTGGAAGTGTCTGTGGTTGAATCCTGAACGATGAGAACAGGAGGCGCTATGCGCTACATAACCGATGTGCCGGGATTTCGTGCGTGTGGGGTGCATGCCGGCTTGAAGCCAGACGGCGCGCTTGACATGGCGTTGATTGTCAGCGACCGCCCTTGCGTGGCGTCCGCTGTGTTCACGCAGAACCTTGTCAAAGCCGCGCCGGTCCTCTTCGACATGGCGCTCCTGCAACGCACGCGCGATGTGCGCGCCGTCGTCGTCAACAGCAAGAACGCCAACGCTGTCACGGGCGAGCAAGGGCTGCGTGACGCCGCCGAAATGGCGCGCCTGACGGCGGAGGCGCTGGCGTTGCCTGAGGAGAGCGGCGTCTTTGTGATGAGCACCGGCGTGATTGGCGTGCCGCTGCCCATGAACAAAATCGCCTATGGCATTACGCTCGCCGCCCAAATGCTCGATGCAACGCCCGAAGCGGCGCAAGCGGCCGCCCGCGCGATTATGACCACCGACACGCGCCCCAAAATGGCTTCGGCAACATGCACGCTCGACGAGAAGACCATCACGCTGGCGGGAATCGCGAAGGGGGCGGGCATGATTCACCCCAACATGGCGACCATGCTGGCGTTCATCGTGACGGATGCGCTCATCACGGCTGAAGCCCTGGATGCTGCGCTGCACTACGCTGTTGAACGCTCGTTCAACGCCATTAGCGTGGACGGCGATACGAGCACCAATGACACTTGCCTGGTGCTGGCAAACGGGGCGGCGGCGAACGATATCATCACGCTGGAAAGCCCCGCGTTTCCCACGTTTCGTGATGCGTTGACCGAGGTATGCATTGCATTGGCCAAGCAAATCGCGTTTGACGGCGAAGGCGCCACCAAGCACGTCACCATTCACGTGCGCAATGCCGGTAGTTTCGAGGCGGCGCGCCAGATTGGGCGCACCATCGCCACCTCGCCGTTGGTGAAAACGGCGCTCTTTGGGCGCGACGCCAACTGGGGACGTGTGCTCGCTGCGGCTGGTCGGGCGGGCGTGCCGTTCGACCCCGACCGCGCCAGCCTCTGGTTCGGCCCGTTGCAGGTGCTTGCCAATGGCAAACCGCTGCCGTTTGATGAAGACGAAGCCTTGCGCATTTTGTCAGAAGTTGACATAACAATAGACCTGGATATTGGCGGCGAACCGGGCGACGCCACCGTCTGGACGTGTGATTTTTCGTACGATTACGTTTCCATCAACGCCGAATATCGCACATGAAGCGGCCAACACCGAACGCATAACACAAAGGAGTGAAGCATGGAATACCGCGCCTTGGGACGTACCGGCCTCAAAGTCTCCGAACTTTGCCTGGGCACAATGCAATTTGGCTGGACGGCGGACGAAGAAACGTCCTTTGCCATTCTGGACGCCTTCTACGAAGCCGGCGGCAACTTCATTGATACCGCCAATGTCTATTCACGGTGGGCGCCCGGCAATCCGGGAGGCGTTTCCGAAGAAATCATCGGGCGCTGGATGAAAGCCCGCGGCAATCGGCGGGAGATTGTCCTGGCGACCAAAGTGCGCGGACGCATGTGGGAAGGTCCTAATGGCGAAGGGTTGAGCCGCGCGCATATCATGCAGGCGGTGGAAGATAGCCTGCGCCGCCTGCAAACCGACTACATTGACCTCTATCAGGCGCATGCGTTCGATGCCACCACGCCCATCGAAGAGACCATGCGCGCCTTTGAAGACCTGGTGCGGCAAGGCAAAGTGCGCTACGTGGGCGCGTCCAACTACCCGGCGTGGCGGCTGGCGGACGCCGTCGCGGTGAGTGAGCGCCACGGGTGGGCGCGCTACGAGTCGCTTCAACCGCACTACAACCTGGTGCACCGCGCCGAATTTGAGCGCGAACTCAAACCATTTTGCGAAGCGCACGGGCTGGGCGTCATCCCGTACAGCCCTTTGGCGGCGGGCTTTCTGACCGGCAAGTACCAGCGCAACGCCCCCTTGCCGCCGAGCGCCCGCGCGGATAGCGTGCGCCGTCGCTACTTTGAGAGCGAGACCGCCTGGAATGCACTTGAAACGGCGCAAGCCATTGCCGCCGAACGGGGCGTGAGCGTCACCCAAATCGCGCTGGCGTGGCTGTTGACCCAACCGGTCATTACAGCGCCCATTATCGGCGCGAACAGTGTCGCGCAGTTGCAAGAAAGCCTGGGCGCGGCCGGCTTGCGGCTTTCCCCCGAAGAAATGGTGCGCCTCAACGCAGCCAGCGGCGGCGAATTTCATTGGAACGATGCGTAAGCCATGAGCCCGAACATCATGCACCCGAACCACATTCGCCTTTCCCGCCTGTTGTGGCAGACTTTGCGTGAAGCGCCCGCCGACGCCGAGACGCCGGGCTACACCTTCTTGCGGCGGGCGGGCTATGTGCGCCCGCTAGCCAACGGTGTGCTGGCGGAATGCCCGCCGGGGCGTCGCATGCGGTTGCGTCTGGAAGCCGCCTTGCGGGAGATGCTAGCCACCTGGGAAGCGGCGGAGGTGGCGGTTTCGTCCTTCGCCCCCTCGGTGACGGAGGAGTTGCTGGCTTTGGCGCGGCACGCGCTCCATTCGTATCGCGACATACCGCGGCTTTTCTTCCACTTTGCTGCCCGCCGCTACGCCGATGCCCGCCCCGGCTGGGGATGGTTGCGGGCGCGTGAGCGTGTGGGGCTTGAACTGCTGGCGCTGGAAGCCGACGAACCCGATGCGCGGGCGCGTGCGGAGACGTGGCGCGCCGCGTGGCTGGCGTGGTCGGCGCAGATGGGCGTCTCCGCGCTTCTCACTGTGCGCACCGCGGTGGCGGCTGGCGATGGCGAGGCGGATGCCTTCGTGGCGCTGTTCCCGGATGGCGATGAAACATTGCTCATGTGCCCTGCCTGCGGTGATGTGGCGACCCGTCAGGTGGCGACGTTTCGCAAGCCTGAACCGCCTGCTGAAAGCGCGCAACCGTTGCAAAAAGTCGCGACGCCCGGCACAAACACCATTGCCTCGCTGGCTGCGTTCCTCAATGTGCCCCCCTCGCGCACGGCAAAGGTGGTCTTTTTCACAGGCCAACCCACCCACGCCGACGAGGAGAAACTCGTCATGGCGCTGGTGCGCGGCGATATGGACGTCGAACCGCAGAAGGTAGCGCGCGCCGCTGGGATGAAAGCGTTGCGTGCGGCGACGGAAGACGAAATCCGCGCGGTGGGGGCTGAACCGGGGTTTGCCTCGCCCATTGGCATTCAGCGCGAGCAGGCGGTTGTGGTGGTGGACGACCTTGTCGCCCAATCTCCCAACCTTGTCTCCGGGGCGAATGAACCCGATGCGCACTTCCTCAACGTCAACGTTGGGCGCGATTACACGCCCGATGTGATTGCCGACATTGCCGCGGCGGGGGAAGGCGCGCCGTGCGCGGTTTGCGGCGCGCCGCTTCGGCTGGCGCATGGGCTGGAAATCGGGCGGGTTGAACTGCTGGGCGCGTCCTTGCCTGAGCGGGCGGGGGTGGCTTTTTTGACAAAGGAAGGCACGCCGCGCACACCGTTTCTGGTGCGCACCTGGCTGGACATTCACCGCATGATGGGCGTGCTCGCGGAGCAACACCACGATGCGCATGGGCTGTGTCTGCCGCCTGCCGTCGCGCCGTATGATGTCTACCTTGTGCGTTTGGGGCACAACGACCCCGATGTCGAGGCGGTTGCCGAACAGGTGGCGGCGACGCTGGTGCAGAGCGGCCTGTACGTGCTGGATGATGACCGCGATGTGCGCGCCGGCGTCAAATTCAACGACGCCGACCTGGTGGGGGCGCCGGTGCGGCTCACCGTGGGCGCGAAGGCGCTCAAACGGGGGGGCGTCGAGATGAAAGTGCGCACGCACGAGGATGTGCGTCTGGTTTCGCCCGAAGGTGTGGGGGAAGCCGTGCTGGATGCGCTGGCGACCTGGAAGCCAAGGGGGCAGGTTCATGACGGTTGAGGAAATCGCCGCCGACATTCTGGCGGCGCTGGAAGCGTTGACTGTGGAGGATGTTTGGGACGCCACCGGTGCGTCCTGTTTCTTTGCCACAGAACCGGCGCAAGCCGCCGACTTGCTGATTGAACGGGTCTTGCTACCCTACGAAACGCGTCTGCGGCAATTGGCGCGCGAGGGGCGCGAGGCGGAAGCCGATACGCTGCTGGAAGGCGTGTTGCGCGCCCTCTCTCTGTTTGAGCGTGAATCGCGCGCGCCGTTCAAGGCGTGGGTGTTGAATCTCGAAGCGACGTATGCGCCGCGTTTTCGGCGCGCCCGTGAAGGACGGTTCTAGCACGGTATTGCTGGGGGGAAGTGGGGGAGCATGGCAAACTGGCGGGAGCGAGCCCGCGCATGGGGGCTGTTGGGGCTGTTGCTGGGTGTGCACGTCTGGGCGCACCTGCACTGGATTTGGACGAACGTCACGCCGGTGGGCTACGATTTGGGAGGACACCTTGGGCGCACTCTTGAGGTGGCTGATGTTCTTTCCACGCTCACACCGCGCACGTTGTTGCAGGCGTTCACGCTGACGGATTACCGGCCGCCGCTGCTCTACGTGCTGGCGCAGCCGTTCTACTGGCTGTTTGGCGTTTCGATGGATTCGGCGCAGTACCTGAACGTGGTGCTCTTTGTGGTGATTGCGCTACTGACCTACGACCTGGGGCGGCGCGTGTTCGATGAGTGGACGGCGTGGCTGGCGGTGGCGCTGGTGGCGTTCTGGCCGCTGACGGCGGCGATGACGCGGCTGTTTTACATGGAGAACCTGCAAACGGCGGCGTTGCTGCTGATTGTGTGGAGCCTGTGGCGCACGCAGGGGTTTCGCTCGCGCAGGTGGAGTGTGATATGGGGCGTGGCGCTGGGGCTGGGGATGCTGGCGAAGTGGACGGTGCCGCCGTTGGCGGCGCTGCCGGTGCTCTGGGCGATGACGCGTGCGGGCGTCTGGTCGGCTGTGTGGCGCGGGGTGCGTCGGCCGCGGCTGGCGTGGCGCGCGCTGGCGGTGGGATGTGTAGGCGGCGCGGTGGTGACGCTGGCGCTCTATGCGCCCAACCGCGACCTGGTGGCGGGGTTGCCGCTGGGGGCGTGGCTGGCGGTGGCGTGGTTTGTGTTGTGGGCGTGCGCGTTCTATGCGTTTGCGTTGCCCCCGTCGCCGGCGGCGAACGCGGTTGGGGGGCTGTTTGTGGGGGCGGCGTTGGCCAGTATCTGGTATCTGGGGCGCATTGATTTCCTCAACGAACTGATGGACGCCGCGTTTGGCACGTATGGCGGCAACTACGATGCCTTCAACCCGCTGCGTCTGCGGAATTACACGCGCTATTTTGGCTACCTGGTGCGCGAACATTGGGGCGTGCTGGGGACGCTGGTGGTCGCGCCGGTGCTGGTGTGGCGTTGGTGGCGTGAACGCTGGCGGCTGAGCCGCGATGCCGAGGGAGCGCGCCTGCTCTGGCTGACCGTGCTGTCCGCCTATATCGCGCTCTCGCTTCCTTCGCAAGAAGGGGTGCGCAATTTGGTGCCGCTGTTGCCCGTGCTGGCGCTGTTGGCGGCGGGGGCGTTGCGGGGCGTACCGCGCCGTTGGGCGCAGGGCGTGGCGCTGGTCTGGCTGGCGGTCTTTGGCGTGCAGTGGGCGATGATCACCTTTGACGGGGCGGCTGCGTGGCGCACGGCTTTGCCCCCCGTCTGGGCGGAAAGTGGTGCGGCGCAACCACCCGCCAGCGGGTTGAGCGACCCCGGCTACTGGATTGCGCCGGACGTGCTCAGCACGATGACCACCACCACACCGGATGTAGACCCTTTGGTCTTTGGCATGCTCATCAGTATGCCCAATATGAACCGTGGGCATTATCGTTATCTCATCCACACCACCTATCCACAGGTGGAATTGCTCGCGCTGACCGATGACGGGCGGGGTGGATGGCCTGGGGCTGTGCGCAGTCTCTGGCTTTTGACGAAAGACGGCGACAACGACGATGTCGAATCTGAGGGACAACGCATTTTGCGCGAAGTCTACGCCAACCCGGACGGCCTGTTTCCATTGGTTTTTGAAGCGTTCAAAACGTATCCTTTGCCCAACGGCGAAACCGCGACGCTGTGGCGGCGCACACGTGGGCATGTGGTGATGCCGAAATTTGCGCCGACGCCGGAAACCGCGCCGGCGGCGTCACGCCTGGCGGCCTGGCTGGATGGTCATCCGCTGATGGTGGGCACGCTTGAACATGGCATTTGGCTGGCGGTGGCGCTCGACCTCGCGCCTGAGCGGGTTGTGTTGCCTGATGCGCCGCGCGAAGAAACGCGAACGCTCTTCAGCCTGCTCATGCCGGGGCAGGAGCAAGGCGTGGCATGGCTGAGGAGCGATTATGCGCCCGTACACACCGAGTGGCTTGACGTTGATGGCATGTGGAGTATCTGGCAGATTTGGGCGCGCCTCGATTTCGACCGTGAGCCCCAGCCGCTGGACGCCACGGTTGGCAATGTGCGCTTGCGCGGCTGGCGTGCGCCGAGCATGCGCCGCGCGGGGGAAGCCGTGCCGCTGGTGCTTGACTGGCAGGGCGAGGGCGCGGGCGTGCGCGCCTCGTTCCGCCTGCTGGGCGAGGATGGGCGTCTGCTGGCGCAGCACGACGCTGACATGACCTCATCGCCCCTGCGGAGCGGCTTGTTTGTGCCGCCGGAGACGCCGCCGGGGGCGTATCAACTGGGGGTTGTGCTTTACGACGCCCAAACAGGCCAGCCGCTGGACGCCGACCAGCCGCTGGTGGTGCTGGGAACGGTACACATTGAAGCCTTTGAAGGGGACAACTGACCTCATGCCGGAGCAGAAGCCAACAATGTGGAGTGAAAACCGGCTTGCGCGTTGGGGAAGCCTGCTGGTTCTGCTGGGTGTGCATGTCTGGGCGCACCTGCACTGGATTTGGACGAACGTCACCCCGCTGGGGCGCGACGCCGGCGGGCACCTCTGGCGCACGCTGGATATGGCCGACGTGCTGACCACGCTCACACCGCGCACGTTGTTGCAGGCGTTCACGCTGACGGATTACCGGCCGCCGCTGCTTTACGTGCTGGCGCAGCCGTTCTACTGGCTGTTTGGCGTTTCGATGGATTCGGCGCAGTACCTGAACGTGGTGCTCTTTGTGGTGATTGCGCTACTGACCTACGACCTGGGGCGGCGCGTGTTCGATGAGTGGACGGCGTGGCTGGCGGTGGCGCTGGTGGCGTTCTGGCCGCTGACGGCGGCGATGACGCGGCTGTTTTACATGGAGAACCTGCAAACGGCGGCGTTGCTGCTGATTGTGTGGAGCCTGTGGCGCACGCAGGGGTTTCGCTCGCGCAGGTGGAGTGTGATATGGGGCGTGGCGCTGGGGCTGGGGATGCTGGCGAAGTGGACGGTGCCGCCGTTGGCGGCGCTGCCGGTGCTCTGGGCGATGACGCGTGCGGGCGTCTGGTCGGCTGTGTGGCGCGGGGTGCGTCGGCCGCGGCTGGCGTGGCGCGCGCTGGCGGTGGGATGTGTAGGCGGCGCGGTGGTGACGCTGGCGCTCTATGCGCCCAACCGCGACCTGGTGGCGGGGTTGCCGCTGGGGGCGTGGCTGGCGGTGGCGTGGTTTGTGTTGTGGGCGTGCGCGTTCTATGCGTTTGCGTTGCCCCCGTCGCCGGCGGCGAACGCGGTTGGGGGGCTGTTTGTGGGGGCGGCGTTGGCCAGTATCTGGTATCTGGGGCGCATTGATTTCCTCAACGAACTGATGGACGCCGCGTTTGGCACGTATGGCGGCAACTACGATGCCTTCAACCCGCTGCGTCTGCGGAATTACACGCGCTATTTTGGCTACCTGGTGCGCGAACATTGGGGCGTGCTGGGGACGCTAGTGGTCGCGCCGGTGCTGGTGTGGCGCTGGTGGCGTGAACGCTGGCGGCTGAGCCGCGATGCCGAGGGGGCGCGCCTGCTCTGGCTGACCGTGCTGTCCACCTATATCGCGCTCTCGCTTCCCTCGCAGGATAGCGAGCGCAACCTGGTGCCGCTGTTGCCCGTGCTGGCGCTGTTGGCGGCGGGGGCGTTGCGGGGCGTACCGCGCCGTTGGGCGCAGGGCGTGGCGCTTGTCTGGCTGGTGGTCTTTGGCGTGCAGTGGGCGATGATCACTTTTGACGGGGCGGCTGCGTGGCGCACGGCTTTGCCCCCTGTCTGGGCGGAAAGCGAGTTTGCGCAACCGCCCGCCAGCGGATTGACCGACCCCGGCTACTGGATTGCGCCGGACGTGCTCAGCACGATGACCGCCACCACACCGGATGTAGACCCTTTGGTCTTTGGCATGCTCATCAATTCGCCGACCATTCACCGTGGCCCGTATCGCTATCTCATTCGCACCACCTATCCGCAGGTGAAATTGCTCGCGTTGACTGAGAATGAGGGCGAAGGATGGGCGGGAACGGTTCGCAGTTTGTGGGTGCTCACCAAAGACGGCGACAATCACGATGTCGAACCGGCTGGGTTGCGGGCGTTGCGCGAGGTGTATGCCAATCCGGATGGCTTGTTCCCGCTGCTCTTCACCGCCGTGAAAACCTATCCGCTTCCAAATGGTGAAACCGCCACGTTGTGGCGGCGCACCGTGGGCGATCCGGTCATTCCGCCGCTCAGCCCCTCGGAGGAAACGGCGTCCCATGCAGCCGCCTTTGCGGCCTGGCTGGATGGTCATCCGCTGATGGTGGGCACGCTTGAACAAGGTATCTGGCTGGCGGTGGCGCTCGACCTCGCGCCTGAGCGGGTTGTGTTGCCTGATGCGCCGCGCGAAGAGGCGCGAACGCTTTTCAGCCTGCTCGCACCGGGGCAGGAGCAAGGCGTGGCGTGGCTGATGAGCGACTATGCGCTCGTGCATACCGCCTGGCTTGATAGCGGCGTCTGGCAGATTTGGGCGCGCCTCGATTTCGACCGTGAGCCCCAACCGCTGGACGCCACGGTTGGCAATGTGCGCTTGCGCGGCTGGCGTGCGCCGAGCATGCGCCGCGCGGGGGAAGCCGTGCCGCTGGTGCTCGACTGGCAGGGCGAGGGCGCGGGCGTGCGCGCCTCGTTCCGCCTGCTGGGCGAGGATGGGCGTCTGCTGGCGCAACACGACGCCGACATGACCTCATCCCCCCTGCGGAGCGGCTTGTTTGTGCCGCCGGAGACGCCGCCGGGGGCGTATCAACTGGGGGTTGTGCTTTACGACGCCCAAACAGGCCAGCCGCTGGACGTCGACCAGCCGCTGGTGGTGCTGGGCGCACTACGTGTTGAACCACGCTGACAAAAGGAGGCGGGCATGGGGTTGAAGGTAGCCTTTCAAGGGGAGCGTGGCGCGTACAGCGAAGGCGCGTTGATGCAATACTTTGCGCCGACCGGTGAAGAGGTGGAGCCGGTGCCCTGCTCCTCGTTTGAAGCCGCGTTCGAGGCGCTGGCAAGCGGCGCCGTGGACCGTGCTGTGTTGCCCATTGAAAATTCGCTCGCGGGCAGTATTCACCGCAATTACGATTTGCTGTTGCGGCATACGGATGTCCACATTGTGGGGGAAATCAACTACCGCGTGCGGCACAACTTGCTGGCGCTTCCCGGTGTGCGGCTGGAAGATGTGCGGCGCGTGCTGAGCCACCCGCAAGCGCTGGCGCAGTGCGAGGGGTTTCTGACCCGCATGCACCTGGCGCGCGAAGCCACATACGATACGGCCGGCAGCGCCAAGCGCTTGCGCGAAGAAAACCTGCGCGACGCCGCCGCCATTGCCAGTTTGCGGGCGGCGGAAGTGTACGACCTTGTGGTCCTCGCCAGCGACATCGAAGACGACCCCGAGAACTACACACGCTTTTTGGTGCTGGCGCGCGAACCCGCGCCGCCGCCGCAAGGCGTACCGGCGAAAACCTCGATTGTCTTCTCGCTCAAAAATGCGCCCGGTATTCTTTTCAAGGCGCTTTCCGTCTTTGCCTTGCGCGATATTGACCTGACCAAAATTGAAAGCCGTCCGTTGCGTGGCCAGCGCTGGCAATACATTTTCTATCTCGATTTTGCCGCTAGCCTGGCTGATGAAAGCGCCCAAAACGCGCTGCGCCATTTGAGCGAGATTGCGCCGTTCTTGCGCGTGTTGGGCTCTTATCCACAAGATACAACCAACTGAGCGACTGAGCGGAGTGCGTCATGAAACTCTGGGGTGGACGTTACGATGTTGATACCGATGCCTTGATGCACAAACTCAACGCCTCGATTCGCTTCGACCAGCGTTTGTGGCGTGAGGATGTGCAGGGAAGCCGGGCGTGGGCGCAAGGGTTGCACCGCGCCGGCTTGCTGACCGATGAGGAACTGGCGGCGTTGTTAGAGGGGCTGGCGCAGATTGAAGCCGAGTGGGAAGCCGGCACGTTCGCCCTGCACCCCGATGATGAGGATATCCACACCGCCCACGAACGCCGTTTGCATGAATTGGTGGGAGCGGTTGCCGGTAAACTGCACACCGGACGGAGCCGCAACGACCAGGTCGCCACGGATGTGCGCCTCTACGTGCGCCGCCAACTCGACCAACTGGACGCGGAAATTCGCACCGTGCAGGCGGCTTTGTTGGCGCAAGCCGAGCAGCACATTGACCTTCTCATGCCTGGCTATACACATTTGCAGCAGGCGCAACCCATTCGGTACAGCCATTGGGTGCTCAGTTTCTTCTGGATGTTGCAACGCGACCGCGAACGCCTGCGTGATGCGCGCTCCCGCGTGAACGTGCTCCCGTTGGGCAGCGGGGCGCTGGCGGGGCATAGCCTGGGCGTTGACCGCACCTTCTTGGCGGAACAGTTGGGCTTTGAGGCGGTCTCCCCCAACAGCCTTGATGCGGTGAGCGACCGTGATTTTATCGTCGAAGTGCTGGCGGCGGCGGCGTTGCTGGGCGTCCACCTGAGCCGCCTGGCGGAAGACCTCATCATCTACGCCACACGCGAATTTGGCTTCGTGCGGCTGGACCCGCGCTACACCACGGGATCGAGCTTGATGCCCCAAAAAGCCAACCCCGACGCACTGGAATTGGCGCGTGGCAAAAGCGGGCGGCTCATTGGCAACCTCACCACGTTGTTGGTCGTGCTCAAGGGTTTGCCGTCCACCTACAACAAGGATTTGCAGGAAGACAAAGAACCGTTGTTCGACACACTGGACACGCTACACGACCTGCTGCCAGTCATGGCAGGCGTGATTGAGACCATGCAACCGCAGCCTGAGCGTATGCGCGCCGCCCTCGACGACGCCATGCTGGCGACCGACCTGGCTGACTACCTCGTGCGGCAGGGCGTGCCTTTCCGGCAGGCGCACCACCTGGTGGGGCGCGCCGTCGCCGAAGCCGAGGCGCGGGGTGTGCCTTTGCGGGCGTTGCCGCGTGAAGTCTATGCACGCATTCACCCGGCATTGGATGCCGACCTCTCGGTGGTTTTCGATGTGGAACGCGCCGTAGATGCCAAGCAAGCCATTGGCAGCACCGGGCGGGACGCCGTGCAAGTCCAAATCGAAAATGCGCGTCGCGCTTTGCAAGCCACATGAGGAATGTCATCTCATCTTTGTGATAAAATGCACGGGCTGAATTTGACGCCTTTGGCAACTGCTTGTAACATGGGGAACCGTCATCGGCTGTACACCCTATGAGTATCCCTGACAGAAGAAAGTGGGAGACTTGAACCATGCAAGGACATTTTGACTTCTTTGCCTTGCTCATCTTCTGGGCAATTTTTGGTCTGATTTTCACAATTGGCCTCACGCAGTTGGCAATTCGCCTCGAGTCACCTGATGGCGGCGAGGAACACTAAGAAGGAGGCAGAGGACAATGTCGCTCGAACGATTGCTTGATCCCTGGTACGCTAGTCTGATCGTTACGCTGACGTTGATGGCGTTGTTGGGCGTGTATGCGCTTTTCGATCGCTTTGTGCAGTGGCTGAAATCCTGAACTGTTTGATGTGTACGCCGTTCTCAAAAGCGGGCGAGCGTTGCCATATCGGAAAAGCCTCGCCTGCTTTTGTTTCCAAATGTAGGATGTCAAGGAAATCTTCTCAAGGGGAGAAGGAAGACATGTGGCAGACTGTACGACGGAGAATGCGCGTTGTGAGTGCGCTCTTGGGCGTACTGACCGCGCTGGTGTTGGTGCCTGCGCAAGCCCTCGCTGACGAGCCGCCCTGGTTCATTGCTCCGGCCTCGGAACAGGCGTCGCTGGTGGCGCGCTTGTTCAATATCGAACTGGCGGTGGCGACGGCGGTTGCTATCATCATCTGGTCGCTGATTTTGTTTGTGTTGGTGCGCTATCGCGCCCGTGAAGATGGGACGGATGAGACGCCGAAGCAGATTCACGGCAATAACGCGCTCGAAATCACCTGGACGGTGGGCACGGCGGTAGTGCTCCTGTTCGTGTTCGCCGTCTTCTGGCAGACGATGAATGCGCTTGCCGCAACGCCTGATGACGCTATGGAAATCAACGTCTATGGCAAGCAGTGGTGGTGGGAATTCGAGTACCCTGCTTACACCCGCGAAGGCAGTGATGAACCGGTACGTACCGGTAACGAGCTCTACATTCCGGCGGGCGTGCCGGTCAAGTTCAACCTCTACTCGGATAACGTCATCCACAGCTTCTGGGTGCCGCGTCTCAACGGCAAGACGGACGTCATCCCCGGGCAGGTGAACACGACCTGGTTCCAGGCGGATGAACCGGGTGAGTATCACGCGCAATGTGCGGAGTTGTGTGGGGTGCAGCATGCCGGTATGCGCTTCAAGGTCTATGCGTTGCCGCAGGATGAATGGGAAGCCTGGATTGAGGCGCAGCGCAAGCCGGCTGTGGAGCCGCAAAGCGAGTTGGCGCAGCGTGGGGCGCAGCTCTTCCTGGCGAAAGGGTGCGCCGGTTGCCACACGATTTACGGAACAAACGCCGCCGGGCGTGTCGGCCCCGATTTGACGCACTTTGCCAGCCGCCACACTGTGGCCGCTGTCTTGCCGCAAACGTCGGCCAATGTGGGGCTTTGGGTGCAGAACGCCGACCTTGTGAAGCCCGGCAATATCATGTGGCAGACCATGAAGAACGTTCCGCTGAGTGCGGATGAAGTTGAAGCGCTGACGGCCTACTTGTTGAGCCTGAAGTAACGGTAGGGGGAGAGTTATGGCAACACGTACGGAACCAATTGCCCGCCCAAGTACGTTGGCAACGTGGTGGGATACCATCGTCGAATGGGCGACGACGGTTGACCACAAGAAAATCGGTATTCTGTACATCCTGGCTTCGATGGGCTTTTTCCTCTTTGGTGGTATCGAAGCCTTGATGATTCGCACGCAGTTGGCTGGGCCGGAACTGCGCTTCATTCACCCGCAACTCTACAATGAAGTGCTGACCATGCACGGCACCACGATGGTCTTCCTCGTCGTGATGCCGATTTTGACCGGCTTCGGGAACTACTTTATCCCGCTCATGATTGGCGCGCGCGATATGGCGTTCCCCCGCTTGAACATGTTGGGCTTCTGGCTCTTCGTCTTTGGTGGGATTTTGCTTTACCTCAGTTTCCTCAGCGGCGGAGCGCCGGATGGTGGGTGGTTTGCATACGCCCCACTGACTGACGACACCTTTTCGCCCACGCATGGCATGGACTTCTGGATTCTGGGCTTGACGGTCACCGGCATCGCTTCGATTACTGGTTCGATTAACTTTGTCGTCACGATTCTGAACATGCGTGCGCCCGGCATGACGCTCAACCGCATGCCGCTCTTCGTCTGGACCACGCTGGTGACGGCGTTCTTGATTCTCTTTGCCTTCCCCAGCCTGACGGTTGCGACTATCTTCCTCTTCTTCGACCGCAACTTTGGCACGGGGTTCTACTCGCCGGAGATGGGCGGTACGCCGTTGCTCTGGCAACACCTGTTCTGGTTCTTTGGGCACCCTGAAGTGTACATCATGATTTTGCCTGCATTCGGGCTGATTTCGGAGATGATTCCGGTCTTCTCGCGCAAGCCCATCTTCGGGTATGCCGCGGTGGTCTATGCTTCGGTGGCGATCGGTTTCATTGGGTTCACGGTCTGGGCGCACCACATGTTTGCCGTGGGCATGCCGCCGGTCGTCACGGCGTCGTTTGGTGCGGCGAGTATGATTATCGCTGTGCCGACCGCCATCAAGATTTTCAACTGGGTAGGGACGATGTGGGGCGGTTCGCTGCGCTTGCGCACCCCCATGCTCTTCGCCATTAGTTTTGTGGCGATGTTCCTCATCGGTGGTCTGACGGGGATTTTCCTGGCGACCGTGCCGGTTGACTGGCAGTTGACCGACTCCTACTTCGTTGTGGCGCACTTCCACTACGTGCTCTTTGGTGGTGCGTTCATGTCCATCTTGGGCGCGGCTTACTACTGGTTCCCGAAGATGACCGGGCGCATGATGGATGAGCGCCTTGGCTTCTGGAACTGGTTGCTCATTTTCGTGGGCTTCAACCTGACCTTCTTCCCCATGCACATTCTGGGGTTGGATGGCATGCCGCGCCGCATTGCCACCTATGGCGCCGGTCTGGGGTGGGACTTCTGGAACTTTGTCTCGACGGTCGGCGCATTCATGATTGGCGTGGGCATGATTATCTTCTTCATCAACTTCTTCCATAGCCTGCGCAACGGCCCCGAAGCGGGGGATAACCCGTGGGAAGGCTGGACGCTGGAATGGGCGACCGCCTCGCCGCCGCCGGCGCACAATTTCGATGGCCTGCCGCCCATTACGAGCCGCCGCCCATTGTGGGATGTGAAACTCAACCGCGTGCTGACGCCGGAAGAAGTGAAGGCGCGCCTGGTGAAAGATGAGCACATCCACCTGCCGCCCCCCTCGGTCTGGCCGTTGGTCGTGGGCTTGGGCGTGGTGCTCATCGCCGCTGGCATGATTTACACCTACGTGATCACTGTGCTTGGCGTTGTGACGTGGGTGATTGGCGTGCTTGGCTGGATTCAGCAGAAAGGGTACTAAGAGACCGTATGCCCTGGCGGATGCAAACCGTCCGCCAGGGCGATGCCAACGTTTGTTGATTGAAAACGGGAAACGTGTGGGGTTTGACTATGAGTGCACACACACAAACAGAACATCACACCACACTCGGGCTTGACCACCGCAAATTAGGGTTCTGGGTGTTTTTGGCGTCTGAGTGTGTCTTCTTCATGTCGTTGATTATCACGTTCATCATCTACTCGGGGCGTCCACAAGAGGGGCCCACGCATGAAGTGCTGAACATTCCGCTGACGGCGTTCAACACGTTCGTGCTGTTGACGAGTAGTCTTTCGATGGTGTTGGCGGTAGATGCCACGCGCCGTGGCGACAAGCGCCAGATGCAACTCTGGTTGCTGGCAACGATTTTGATGGGCTCTTTCTTCATCGGCGTGCAAGTCTTTGAGTATCGCGAATTGATGCACGAAGGCTTGACGCTGACCAGCAATCTCTTTGGCATGAGTTTCTACTTGCTTACCGGTTTCCACGGGGCGCACGTGACCTTTGGCATTCTCTGGTTGATTGTGGTCTTCATCAAGTCTTTCGGCGACACATTTGGCCCCCACAACGATGTGCCCGTGGATATCATGGGGTTGTACTGGCACTTTGTGGACCTCGTGTGGGTCTTCTTGTTCCCGATTGTGTACCTGATCAAGTGGTAAGGAGCGGCACATGGCGAAGCATTCTGCGGCGAAAACCGAGAAACACGAAGCCCATCCGAACTACTGGCTCATCGGTATCGTGTTGGCGGTCTTGACGGTGCTGGAATTGACCGTCACTTCCAATTGGTTCATCACCACGTTCAGTTTGAGCCAGGTTCTCACGGATTTCTTGCTCCTGGCGTTTGCCGTCGCCAAGGCTCTGTTCGTGGTGGGGTATTACATGCACCTGAAATTTGATAGCCGTATCTTCACGGTGATGTTCTCGATTGGCATTTTGTTCGCGCTTTTGCTCTCGACGACCTTCATGTTGTTGTTCTGAAACAGGAGCCATGCAAGAAATTTCACTGCCCTGGACAATCTGGCTGACCGACTGGCGCTTTGAGCCGGTTCCGATCGCCGCGGCGATTTTCGCCGTGGCGTTCTACTACCTGGCGGCGCGCCGTTTGGGACAGCGCAATCCTCATCATCGGCTGACCGTGGGACAACAGGCGGCTTTTTGGGGCGCCGTTGGCTTGACGCTTTTCACGATTTTATCGCCGCTTGATACCATCGGGGAACTTTACTCCTTCACCGTACACATGGTGCAGCACTTGCTGATGATTATCCCCATTCCGATTCTCCTGCTTTTGGGGGTGCCGGAATGGTTGGCTGCGCCGCTCTTCCGTCTGCGTCCGGTGGATTGGGTGATGCGCGTCTTGACACAGCCCATCATCGCCACTGTGCTCTTCAACCTGGTGTTTATGGGCTGGCATATCCCACGTTTGTATGAACTATCGTTGACCAACTACACAGCACATGAACTTGAACACCTGATGTTTCTCACTACGGCGCTCTTCTCCTGGTGGCCTATCATGGGGCCGCGCTACCAGTTGCGCACGCCGTTTCTCAAAATTGCGTATGTGTTCGTGCAAAAATTGCCCCCCACCATTTTGGGCGCGATTTTGGTCTTTGCCGAAGCGCCTTTGTACGCCACCTACGCCAACCAGACGGCGCGCTTGTGGGGATGGACGCCACTCCTCGACCAGCAAATCGGCGGCGTGGTGATGTGGATTCCGGCGGGGATTGTCTATCTCATCATCTTGTCGGTGGTCTTTTTCCGCTGGATTGGCAATGAAGAAGCCGAAGGGATGGAACAGCAAGGGACGTTTGCCTGAACATTTGATTGGTGCAACGAAGCCCCTTCACGCTGATGAAGGGGCTTTTTGTTTCAAAAAGCATGAGGTGAGGCAATGATTCGCAAAATTGCGCTGTTTACTGGTGGTGGTGATGCGCCGGGATTGAATGCCGTGATTCGGGCGGTGACGCGCACCGCTGTGCTCAATTATGGATGGGAAGTTGTCGGTATTCGTGATGGCTTGGATGGCATTCTCTCGGACCGTGATGATGGATTGATGCCTCTGGACCCCCACGCCGTCAGCGATATTTTGCCGCTTGGCGGCACGATTTTGGGCACGGTCAACAAAGCCGACCCGCGGTTGTACGTGGTGAAAGATGGGCGTGTGGTGGTGACCGACTGGGCGAAGAACCGCATTCGCACGCAGATGGCGCGTTTTGGCATTGACGCCATTGTGGCCATCGGCGGCGATGGCACGATGACGATTGCCGCCCAGTTGTTTGAGGCGGGCATTCCCCTGGTGGGTGTGCCCAAAACAATTGACAACGACCTTGTCGGCACGGAGTTGACGTTCGGGTTTGATTCGGCGCTTGATGTAGCGACCGATGCGCTCGACCGCCTGCGCACAACGGCGCGCAGCCATCGGCGGGTGATGATTCTGGAAGTGATGGGGCGCAACGCTGGCTGGATTGCGTTGCATGCGGGTATTGCCGGCGGGGCGCACGTGATTCTCATCCCGGAAATTCCCTTCGCCGTGGAACCGATTTGCGCGGCGTTGCAAGCCCGTTGGGCGCGTGATGCAAAATATGCGCTTGTGGTGGTGGCTGAGGGGGCGCGGCTTGCGGATGGTGCGCCCATGTACCATGAAATTGGTGGGCAAAAGCGGCTGGGCGGCATTGCCGACTGGCTGGCGCACCAAATCATCGAGCGTTGCGGCTTTGAGGCGCGCGCCGTGGTGCTGGGGCACATTCAGCGTGGTGGGTCGCCCAGCGCCTTCGATCGCATTTTGGCGACCCAGTACGGTGCTGAGGCGGTGCATTGCCTGGCGCGCGGCGAGTTCGGGGTTGTGGTGGTGTTGCGCTGTAATGACATTCGCACGGTGCCCTTGCATGAGGTCATTGGGCGGCAAAAGTTAGTGCCGGTGGATGGGACACTGGTGCGCGTGGCGCGTGGCTTGGGTATTTCGTTTGGCGACCCCGCCGAGTTGTCATAACTTCTGGCATTGTGATACAAAAAACCGCCCCCATATGCGGGGGCGGTTTCTGTTGGCACGCTCTGTTAGCGAATGAGGAAGACTACCTCGACGCTGTAGAAGAACGAGAGTTGCCCGCTTTGGATGGGGACACTGCGCGTTTCGGCAAAGGCGGCTTGTTCAACAAAGATGGGACGCCCCACATTTTGCTCGCGGATGGTGAGCACCCCCACCAGTTCCACATTCGCCAGTGTGGCCAGGTCGCTGGCGCGTTGATAGGCGTCTTGCATGGCGGCGGCGCGCGCCTGGCGTTCCAGATCTTTGGCATTGCTCACTCCAAATGAGACACCTCCCACGCTGTTCGCGCCGGCTTCGAGGGCGGCGTCCAGGACTTCGCCCACGGCGTTAATGTCGCGCACGGTCACCATGACGCGGTTGACCACGCGGTAGCGAATTTGCGGAGTGGGGGCTTCACGTTCCACGTCAAGCGGTGTGCGCTCAATCGGTTCTTCTTCCGGATAGATGCTGAATTCGACCGTGCGAATGTCCTCTTCGGCAATGCCCGCATTCAGAAGCGCTTCCAGCACGTTCGCCATGGTTTCGTTGTTTTCGGCGACAGCGTCGGTGGCGCTGGCGTTGAGCGTGACCACCCCCAGCGTGATGGTGGCGAGGTCGGGGCTGGCTTCTACTTCGCCCACGCCTTGCACAGTCAACGTGCGTTCGCTGGTGGTGTCAACGGTTTGCGTCAGGGGAATGACGGGGCTGAGTGTGAAAACGGGCGTGACGGTAAGGCGCTCGCTTGCAGTGATGGCGCTTGTCGTCGTCAGCGGTGCGGTACTGGTGACGGTTTCTGTCGGGGAAACGGTCGGCGTGGTCTCGATGCGCTCAGTTGTCGTCAGCGGCGCCGTTTCTGTCAGCACGGCGGTGGGCGTCGTGGGGATGGGCGTGCGCGTTGGGCGGAAGGTGGGCGTGGCTGTGGCTTGGGCGACAGGCGCCGCCAGCGCGCGGTGTCCCGCCAGCAACAGCGCAACGACCAACAGGCTGCCCAGGATTGGAATGAGCAAAGGTGTACGTCGCATACATGCCTCCTTTTGTGAGTCGGTCGCCTAAACGCAATACTTCATCTTATCACGGCTCTGCCCGGGTGACGAGTTTAGCGCACTACGAAGGGCAGAAACACTTTGGGTCTTTCTGGCAGCGGTGTTTCGCACCAGGTCAACACGGCTTGCATGTTGGCAAGGCGGTCTTGTTGGGTGGAAAGCGCTTCAAACGAGAAGCCCCAATACATGGTGCGGTAGGTCGCCGTTTGGCGCTGAACCGCGGCGGGACCCTTTTCCGACATGTACACCACATTGGCGTCCAGTGTCGGTGTGATGGTGTCGCTCCAATTGTGCGAATTGATAGCCGTGTAGTCGAGTGTGTAGGTACCCAGTGGACCAAAGATGTTGCCTTGCCCAATGACTTCCGAATAGTTAACGTCGTCCACAATCCCGGCAACGCCGAGATAGTTCTTCATGAAGAGCGTCAACTGGCGCGCCCAATGGTAATCTTGACTGCTCATAAAGAGACAGCGATTGCCGCTTTCCAGCCAACTGCTCAGCGCCGCTTCGCTCGCCTCGCTGGGACCCGTGGGGCTTCCAAAGGCGTCGCCGCTGAACCAGATGACAACGGTGTACGGTGCTAGGTCTGCACTGGTGGGCTCATTGTCGGATTGCGCTGTGTCCCACACGTCAAAGGAAACTCCCAGCGTTTCCAGCGTGGACGTGTAGAAGGCGCGCATATCTGGGTCGTTGTCGTCATCATCCACCAGCAGGATGGGCGGCGTGGTTTCTGTGGTGAAGGTGAAAACGTCCGAGTACGCGCCCTCGCCGCATGGGTTGGTATTGCGCACGCGCCAGTAGTAGGTGGTGTCGTAGTCCAACGCCGTGGCGAGTGTGTGGCTTTGGACGCCTGGGGTGATAGTGGCGGTATAAACTGGTGTTGCAAAAGTCGCGTCAGTCGCGATTTCGATGAAAGCGCCGACGGCTTGCGAGCCGTCGTTCCAGGTGAGCGTGGGCTTGCGTGGGATGGATGTGGCGCCGTTGGCGGGAGCAAGCAGGGTAGGCGCTTCGGGTGGCGCGGTGAACAGGGCCAGTTGGACGGTGGTGGTGTGCGTGGATGTGGGCGCAACCCCCACGATGTCGAGCGTGTAAGCGCCGAACGCCGCCGCGGCGGTGTTGCTGATGGTCAGGGTGCTGCTGGCTGTCGGGGTGATGGGGTTGGCGGAGAAGAGCGGCAATGTGCCGGATGGCGCGCCGGAAACGCTCAGTGTCACGGGGTCGGCGTAGCCGAGGATGGAGAAGGCGGTGATGTCGTAGGTGGCGCTTTCTGGCGCGCAAACGGCTTGCTTGGGCGGTGTGGCTTGCAACACAAAATCGAACGTTTGGGCGCAATTGTAGCAGACCAGCGCAAAATCCTGGTCGGTGGCGTCGCCCTGGTTGGGAACGCCATCGCCGGCGATGTTGCTGGCGGTGATGGTAATGCTCAGTGCGCTGCTTGTGCCCGCCGGCAGGCGAATCACCTCGTAATTGTTGACGGTGTCGGGCGCACCACCGGGCGCGCTCCATTGCCCGTTGAACACGTTGCCGCGGTAGAGCGTCCCATCAACCAAGACTTCGAGGTCCAGGTCATTGACCTGCGGACTGGTGCCCAGAGCGCCGGGCGCGTCGGTGTAGTTCAGCACAATCACCACCGGCTTGGTGGGGTCGGCGACAGCGCCGTGCAGGGTCCATGTTTCACCCGTGGCGTTGAACAGCACGCTTTGGTTGACGAAGAGGCGCGGCGTCGCGTCGAAAGCCATTTCAAGATTGGGCATGCCATACCCCTGGGCGTTGCTCGGCAGCGTATCATTCGCCGCAACGCCGGTCAGATAGGTAGTGTGCGCCATGATGTAGGCTTTCAACAGGGCGGGGCTGGGTGTGGGAATAGCGTGCACATGTTGCAGCCAATAGTAGACCAACGACGCCACACCTGCGACGGCGGGCGTCGAGTGGCTGGTGCCGGATGAAGCAGCGAAGATGGTTTGCCCACTGGGGCGGTAGGCGTCGCAGACGCCGCTTCCCGTGTAGCCGGGGTGGGTGCTGGCGGTGCCTTGAACGTGTGTGCCGGGGGCGACCACTTCGGGCTTGGTGCGGTTGCCCGGCGCTGGACCGCGGCTGGAAAAATCGGCGATGTCCATGGCGTTGTCGGCGCTGGTCGCATCGGTAAAACAACCGTCAACCCATGTGCCGTCCTCATCGTCGGGGCGCACATTTTCGCTCGCGCCGACAGTGAGCACGTTCTTGGCGTTCCCTGGCGAGCCAATGCTCCCGCTCTCTGGACCACTGTTGCCGGCGGCAAAGATGAAGAGCATCTCTTGGTTGCCCGGTTCGGTCAAATCGGCGTCGCGTGTGCCGATGTCAAAGGCTTGCGCCGAAGCGTCGTAGGTCGTGGAACAAGTGGGACAGCCCCACGAATTACTGCTGATATGCGCGCCGCTATCCTGCAGGTGCTTGATGAGCCCTGTATCGCTGTTGCCGCAGGCGCTCAAATCAAAATAGGGCGAAAAAACGCGAGTAGCGGCAAAGCGCCCATAGGGGTTGACACCCAGCCCGCGTTGAAATCCAAGCGGGTCTCGGTAGGGGAAGCCGGCGCGCGTGTCGTAGCCGAACGCAATACTGGCGTTGATATGCCCGTGTCCGTCGAGACCGCCGCCGTTCGGCGCGGATGTACAGTTGGCAATGTAGACCGCGCGGCTGGGGTTCGCCGCTTGCCCGAATTCGTGCAGTGTTGGGTCGCCGGTGTCAAGTGTGCCGTCGCCCACGCCGTCATCCACAATGTCCACAATGGGGTAATCGGCGGGGTTCTGGCTGAAGCCCAGGCTATCCAGCCAAGCCAGGTAGCCTGGACCGGTGGGCGCGCTTTGGTCGGCGGTGAAGTGTCCCGCAATCAGTTGGGTTTGCACTTCGTCAAAACGCTCACGCGGCAAATATTCTTCCACCCACATCACATCGGGCATGGCGGCGATCGTCGCGACATCGTCCAGATGGACATCCAGCGTGGCGTTGGCATACTGCAAGACGGGCGTCCACTCGCTGAGGCGGCGCACCGCCAGCGCGTCAATCTGCTTTTGTGTCTGCGCCGCGCCGGCATGGCGATAGAGTTGCACCGTGATGGTGACGATCGTCTCCGCGGCGGGCGTTTGTTCCAGCCGCGTGAGCAATACAGGCGCTATTTTGAAGTAGGGTTGGTGCGGCATGGAGAATTGCAGAATCTCGCCTTCGCGTGCCAGCGCATCCAATCGGGCGCGCGCGGCTTCGTCCGCCCACACAATGTAGCCGTTTTGCGCCACGTAATGCACAGGGGTAGCGCCCACTTTTTCCAGCGTTGCCAGCCATTCATCCTTGATGGGTCCCACAAATTGCACCAGGTGAAGCGCAGCGCCTTGCGAAGCGGTGGGGGCGCGCCACGCTGTCGGCACAGCGGCGGTGGGCGCGCGGGGGTCGAGCGCGCCGTTGGCAAACAGCAGTGGGGGCGCTTCATTCAGAATGCGCACGCGCTGACGTTCCGCGGGCGGCAAGGTTGCCAGCACCTGCGGACGGACTTTGTAGAGCGCAAACGCGCCGTATTCATGCCAGAGAATGACGCCGTTTTGCGGAGTGGCGAAAATCTCTTTGGGCGCAAAAACGCGCACAAATGTTTCATCGGAGGCATGCGCGTGCTGATTGGGAAGATAGACCGTCAGCAGAATCCCCAGACACAGGACAAAAAGAGCAAGCGCAAGGGCTGGGCGCGAACGCATATCAAACTCCCGTTTGTTGGTTGTGCTTGTGTGGGGAGCAAGAGTGTAGCAAAAGCGCCTATTTCGGCAACGGTGGATGAAGAACCGCATCAGGAGGTGAAGCAATGAAGCAGGTGCTTGTTGGGTTGGATATCGGGGGAACAAAACTGATGGCGGCGGCGATGACGCCCGACGGCGAGGTGATTGCCCGCGCGCGCCGTCCCACGCCTCACGCGCTGGATGAAGGCATCGCAGCGTTGCATGACCTGATCGAGCAGGTGCGCGCCGGCGCGGCAGTGTTGGCGATTGGTGCGGCGATTGGCGGTCCCATTGATCCCGCGCGTGGGGTTGTCTCGCCGTTGCATCAGCCCGAATGGCGCAACGTTCCCCTCAAAGCCCTCATGGAAGCCCGTTGGGGGGCGCCTTTCCGCGTGGAAGTGGACACCGACGCGGCGGCGCTGGCTGAATACGAAGCCCGCCCTGTGCCGCGCCTGCTCTATCTCACAGTGAGCACGGGCATGGGCGGCGGGTTCGTCGTTGATGGGCGGCTCTATCGTGGGCGCAATGGCGCGCATCCCGAAGTGGCGCATCAGGCCGTTCCGGCGCGCTGCCGCTTTCCCGAACGGGTGATGTGCGAGTGCGGCGTACCCGATTGCCTGGAAGCGCTGGTTTCGGGCAATGGTATTCGACGCATCTACGGCAAACCTGCTGAACACCTCACCAACGAAGAGTGGGCGGAAGTCGCCTACCATTTGGGGCAAGGCTTGCGCAATGTGGCGACCATTCTCGCCCCCGATGAGATTGTGCTCGGCGGCGGTGTGGCGTTGGGTGGGGGGGAACGCCTGCTGGCGCAGGCGACGGCTGTCATGCGGGCGCACATGCGCCTGGTGCCGCCGCCTCTGGTGCGGTTCAGCGTGTGGGGCTACGAAACCGCGTTGCGCGGCGCGTTGGTGCTGGCGCGGCAGGCGTGGCGGGCTTAGGCGTCCTTCCAGCGCGGGTCGAACCAGTAGGCGAGATATTTCCACTCGCCCCATTCATCGTACACACGTTGCAGGTCGGCTTTGGAGGGGGGCGGCTCGCCTTTGAAGAAGGTGCGCACCACAAAATCGCGGTAAATGCTGTCAAACGGGACTTCGTCGTAGCGCCCAATGAGCATGAGCAGGGTTGCCGCCGCGTAGGGACCGATGCCGCGCAAACTGAGGAGGCGCTTGCGCAGTTCGGCGGTGGGCGCTTCGCTCGTTCGCCAGGCTTCGATGTCAAGGGCGCCTTCGGCGACGGCGCGGGCGATTTCACGCACGGCGGCGGCGCGGTAGCCCAGCCCGCACGCTTTCAGCGCCTCGTCGGATGCCTGCGCCAGTGCCTGCGGTGTTGGAAACGTGGGCGTGTGTGGGGCAAAGGTGGGGCGTTCGCCAAATGCCTCGACCAGACGTTGCACCATGCGTTTGGTCTGCGCCCAGCGGGTGTTGGTGGTGCAAATCGTCTTGACGATGTCCTCAAATAGGGTGGGAGAACGCAATAAGCGCCCCCCGCCCCGCGGAAACGAGCGCCACTCAGGATGTTCGGCGATGCGGGCATAGAAGGGGCGCAAATCTTCGTCCAGGCGCAGGCAGGTGCGCACCACCCGCTCGCACGCCGCGCGTTGGGACGGGGTGAGTGGTGTGGCGCTTTCAACCGTCACATGGACGCCGTGAGGGATGCCGCGCATGTGCAAGACAACGTGGGTGCCGTCGAGCAGGCGCTCCACGCGCACCAGCCTTTGCGTTGCGTCGTCCCAGGTGAAGGGCGAAAGCACCGCCCAGCCGTGCGCTGTGCAGGTGTGCACAAAATCAAAGGGCGTCGCGGCGTGCAGTCGGAATGTCTCCGTCGCCATGCTCATGGGGTTTGTCCTGTTTCAGTTGGTGGGCGGCGCAGGTGCACACGGAACCAGCGCAGGCGCTCCCATTCGGGATGCGGTGTGCGGAAATCCTCAAAGCGGACGATGCGCAAGCCGTGTTCGGTGAAGGCTTCGACTTCATCACGGGTGAGCGGCCAGGGCGGTCCTTCCACCACCGTTTCGGGCTGGCGTCCAAACGTGATGACGAGGAGCGAGCCGCCCGGCGCCACAAAATCGGCGATGCGGGCGCGCGCTTCGGCGCGTCTCTCGGCGGGCAGGGCTTGCAGGGTGAACGTTTCCAGCACGAAATCGAACGCCTGCGACCACTCGGCGGGCGGGGCGAACAGGTCGGCTTGGACGTACTGCACGGGGGAGTTGGCGAACGCCTCGCGGCACCAGGCGATGGCCGTCGGCGCACGGTCGAACGCCACCACCTTGAAGCCATACGCGGCTAACGCCTCGGCGTCGCGCCCCATGCCGCACCCCACCACCAGCGCCCGCTTGCCCGTACCGTCCACCTGCTCGCGGGCAAGCCATTCGAGCAGGCGGTCGTGTGCGCCCGTGCGGTTCCACGGCACGCGCGAAGGGTCGCCCGCGGCTTGGCGGTAAACGTGATCGAACCAATCTTGCTCTTGCGTCATAAGCGCTTCCTTTCAGTCAAGCGTGAGGGTGCCCAAAATCGCCATCTCCGCACCGCTCGTGGTGGACAGGCGTTCGAACGTGGTGGGGTCGTACCAGAGCACAACCAGTGTGTACTCGCCGGCGGGCGCGTCGGGCGGGGGCGTGAGCGTGTAGGTGTCCACCACGTGGGTCGCGTCGGGCGTCCACCGCGAGGTGGGATGAAAGCCGTAGAGCGGCGGGTGGTCGTCCTGCGCCACGAGACGCCCTTCGGCGTCCAGCAGTTGCACCGAGGCGGTCCAATCGCGCGTGGGGTGGGCGTCGGCGCCCCAGTAGAGTTGAATGGTGAACGGTGCGCCGCGCGCCGCCTGCGCGGGAAGCGGGTCGGCGCCTTTCAGCACCAGCCCATCATGCCAGCGGTGCGTCAGCCCCACAGGGGGCGTTGGCGGGGCTTGCCCAATCCAGAGCCACTCAAACGCCAGCCGTTCGCCCTGCGGCGTCAGGGTCAACGGGTCGTACACCACGGCGTCCAGGCGGTAGTAGTCGGGCGGCAACCCATCCAGCGCGATGGTTTTGGCGTCGAGCAAGGGCAGGCGGGGGCGTTCGTTGGTGGCAATCAGCCCGTTGGCGGGGGCGCTATCGGCATGCGCCACTTCTTGCCCGTCGCGGCGCACTAGTTTCAGCGACGTATGCCACGCGGTTGCGGTCTCACGCGGGAAATCCCAGAAGAGCAGAACGTGCAAAGGCGGCGGGGCGGGGCGCTCGGTCGCCGTGCGCTCGAAACGGCGCAGGGTGAAATCGCCGCTTTGCAGGTTGGGTTCGCGGGCGACGGTGTAGGTGGGCGGTTCACGCCAGCCCTCGGCAAGCGCCACACGCAGCCCATCGGGAAAAGTCTGCTGGAGCGTGAATTGTTCCATCAGCAGGCGTTGTGTGGGCAGGCGGTAGCGCGTGCCAATTTGGTGTCCATCGGCGACAAGCCAGAAGCGTCCCCCCGCGCGCAGGAGCGCTTCCAGCGCTTGGGGCGTCTGGATGAGCGGCGCGCCCACCCAGCGGTCAACAACCGCGCCATCGCGTTCGATGACATACGGCTCGAAACCATCTTCGCGAAAGTAGTAGTCGCACGTGCCGAACGTGTAGGCGCAGACTTGCACCAGCGGCGTCAAAATGCGGTCGCCCGGTTGGCGGTGCTCGGCGACGAAGTGGAACGGGCGTTGCCAATCGGTGCCGATGGTGTGGGCGGCGTTCCATGCGGGCGTCCAGAGCGGGGCGGCGATGAAGAGCACCCATGCCCCAAACACCGCCAGGCGCAGGCGCGGGCGCGGCATGGCGTTCAACAGCCACCACATGCCCAGCATGGCCGCCAACACCCAAAACGGATCAACAAAGAGCATGTAGCGCACTTCGCGCCACGAGGTGCCCGCCAGAAAGACCAGAAACGCCAGCGTCGTCAGCGGGAAGAGGGCGAGAAAGAGCACCAAACGGGCGTGCAAGGTGGGCATGCGGCGCACACGCAGCAGGGCGAGCAGGCTTGCCAGTGCAAAGGGCAGGCTCAGCCAGAGGTAGGGGGGGCTGGTGTAGAAGGGGCGATAGACGCCCCACTTGTCCGCGACGTCGGCGAACGGTTCCAGGTAGGGTTTGGCGGTGCCGCCCAGCCCAAGCGGGGCAACGGCTTGCAGGTTGGCGGCGAGTTCAACGCCCCCGCGTGCCAGCACGGCGGCAATCAGCGCCACTTGCACCCAAACGGCGGCGCGCGTGCGCCAGTAGGCTTTGCCACCCGCCAGCGTCAACCCCATAAGCAGGGGGGGATAGAGCAGGACGGCTTCTTCGTGGGCGAAAAGCGCCAGCCCAAAGGCGATAGCCAGCCCAATGTGAGCGCGTGGGCGATGCGGCGCGCGCGCGCTTTTCCAGGCAAACATGCCCACCAGAAACGTTGCCAAAATAAACAACCCGTAGAACCGCACGCGCGGCACATTGACAATCGCCGCCGGGTGTAGGGCAAGCACCAGCCCCGCCGAAAGCCCCACGAGCCGATGGGCGGCGCGTTCGCCCCAACGCATGACCAGCACCAACAGCAACAACGCCAGGACGATGCTCCCCGCACGCAACAGGGGGATGTGTTCGCCGAACGCATAGCGCAGGGGCGCAAGGGTGTACCAGGCGGCGAGCCCGCGCTGGTGGAACAAGCCGCTGGGGAATGTGGGCAACACGTGGTCGGTCAGCCCGCGCAGCGCCAGAAGTTCAAAGTATTCATCTTCAACAGGATGACTGCCAAACGCATAGGTAAGCCGCAACCAGGCGGCAAGCCCCAACACCAACGCTTCCGGCCAGCGGCGCAGCCATTGCGCCACATGCTTAGTTGCCAAACGCGACCTCCTGCCCAACGCCCTGCTCGCATGCCCGTTCGTACACCAGCGCCGCCAGCGCCACGTCCCATAGCGCAATCCCCTGCGACTCAAAGAGCGTGATGGCGTCGGGTGAAGGGCGACCATGCGTCAACCCGGCGACCACGTCCGCCAGTTGGCGCACTCGTTCCCACGCCAGCGCGTTGCGTTGGTAGGCTTGCACCAAATCCCCCGACTCGAAACGCGCCTGCTGAACGTCGTCCACGAAGATGGCGTCGGCGCGGCGGATGGCGTGATGGTCGAGTTCGGCGCGTATGGCGGCGTTCGAGCCGGCGGCGTTGATGTGCGCTCCGGCGGGAATGAGCCGACCGTCAAAGAGGGGGTCGCGGGCGTTGGTGATGGTGGTGATGATGTCCGCCCCATCCAGCGCGGCTTCGGGTGATGCGACGGCGTGCACCGCCACGCCCAGACGCTCGCGCATGCGTGCGGCAAAGGCTTCACGCCGTTCGGGTGTGCGGCTGAAGACGCGCACCTCGCGCAAGGGGCGTACCTGCGCAATCGCTTCCAATTGCGTTTCAGCCTGGTAGCCTGCGCCGAAGAGCGCCAGCACGGCGGCGTCGGGGCGAGCCAGGTATTTGGTAGCGACACCGCTTGCCGCGCCGGTGCGCAATTGCCCCAGGCGGTCCGCTTCGATGATGGCGAGCAACGCGCCGCTTCTCAAATCGTACAGGTTGACGGTGAAGCGTGCGCCTTCGCGGGTGGTGGTGTAGGCTTTGAAGCCCCAATAGCCACGTTCAACAAGCGCCGCCCCCATCAGGTGCAGAATGCCGTGCGGTTGGCGAACTCGTCGGCGGGGCTGATTGACGCCCGTGCCGCGTGCTTGTTCGATGAAACTCGCTTCGACGGCATGCAGGGCGTCGCGAATGGTCACCAATTGGTGCACGTCGCTTTCGCGGAGAAGGCGTGTCATGGCTCACCTACCTTGTTCAAAAAGGGCTTGCAACCGGATACGCCACGAGTATATGCGTCTCACTGAATTTGTCAGATAGGCCGACATGGCTTTCCCGCTTTGTTGGGAATATGGTAAGATGAAAGACGCGGGCTGTTGTCTGCGTGCGAGTATGCACCCACGAACGGAGTGAGCAGATGCGTGAGAACGAGTACACCCCCGAGGAAGTGCAGGCCATCTTGAAACGCGCCGTCGAGTTGGACGACCACCGCGAACGCTTTTCGCGCGATGAGTTGCTTGCCATGGCGCGCGAATTGGGGCTTAGCGAAGAAGCCGTGCTCGCCGCGGAGCAAGACGTGCGCCCCACAGGCAAAGCGGCTGAACTGGCGCAGGCGCGTCAGGAATTTATCGCCGAGCGCCGCCAGGAATTCAAGCAGCACCTGGTTGCCTATGTGTGCGTGAATGCGTTTTTGTTTGTTATCAACCTGCTTACTGCGCCTGATTTTTGGTGGTTCATCTTTCCGCTGTTGGGATGGGGAATGGGGCTGGCGATGCAAGCCTTCGAAGTCTCGCAGACAGAGGGTCCCAAATTCGAGGATGCTTTTGAACATTGGTACACCCGCCGCTATGTGAAAAAGCGCCTGAAACGCACAGCCGTTAGCCTGATTGAACGCGCCGTGGATTCGCTGGCGCTCCCTTCGGATTCGACTGACACCCACAAATGACGCACAGAGACAGAAATGCCTATGCCCATTCAGATTCTACCGCCTGATGTCGCCAACAAAATCGCCGCGGGTGAAGTCGTTGAACGCCCCGCGAGTGTGGTCAAAGAACTCATCGAGAACGCGCTGGACGCCGGCGCCACGGATATCCGCGTGGAGATTGCCAAAGGTGGGCAGAGCCTCATCCGCGTGGCGGATAACGGTTGCGGCATTCCCGCCGACGAGGTGGAATTGGCGTTCCAGCACCATGCCACCAGCAAAGTCGCCGACGCCGACGACCTCTTTGCCATTCAGACCCTGGGGTTTCGCGGGGAAGCGTTGCCCAGCATTGCCGCCGTCAGCCGCGTGACGATGCTGACGCGCCCGCGCGAGCAAGCCGCGGGCGTGGAACTGCGCCTCGAAGGGGGGCGGGTGGTGGCGCGGCGCACAGCGGCTGCGCCGGCGGGCACAATCCTCACCGTTGAAGACCTCTTCTTCAACGTGCCGGCGCGGCGCAAATTCTTGCGCACGGTCGCCACCGAAACCAGCCTCATCGCCGAAATCGTCTCGCATTATGCGCTGGCGTACCCCGACCGCCGCTTCACCCTCATCAGCGAGGGGCGGACTGTGTTGCAAACCGCCGGCAGCGGCGACCTCAAAGACGCATTGCTCGCGGTCTATGGGCTGGATGTGGCGCGGCACATGCTCATTCTCAACGAACCGCCCGACCCCCAAACGGGCATTGGCGTCTCCGGGGCGATTGGCGGACCCGCATTGCATCGCGCCAATCGCAAGTACATCATCTTTTTTGTGAATGGGCGCGTCGTGCGTAGCCCCATGTTGACCACCGCCATTGCCCAAGCCTATCAGGGCGTGGTGCCAACCGGGCGGCATCCCTTTGTGGTGCTCAACATTCACGTACCGCCCGACCAGATTGACGTCAATGTGCATCCCCAAAAACTCGAAATCAAATTCGCGCGGAGCGATGAAGTGTTCCGCGTGGTGCAGCGGGCGGTGCGTCGCCTTCTGGTGGAGGAAGCCCCTGTGCATCAGTTTTCACGCACCATCGAAGTGTTGGACGAACCCGAAACGCCGCCGGCTCCCACGCAACCCCCTCTCAGCACCGATGAGGACGATATGCGCGTCCAGTTGTTCACACCGCCCCCACCCACGGGGCGACCTACACGCACAGCATGGACGCCGCCCCCGCCCACGAACAGGCCGCACACCCCCACCCCAACCCCGCCGCCCGAAGCGGGGGGCACAAAGTTGCCGCCGCTGCGCGTGCTGGGGCAAACCATGCTCACCTACATCATCTGCGAAGGACCCGACGGGCTTTATCTGATTGACCAGCATACCGCGCATGAGCGCGTGTTGCTGGAACGTCTGCGCAAACAGCGCGCCCAGCAAGCCGTCCCATCACAACGCCTGTTGCAGCCGCTCACAATCGAATTGACGCCGCAACAAATGGCGGTGGTCGAAGAACAGCGTGAGGCGCTGCTCCACCTGGGGTTTGATGTCGAGCCTTTTGGCGGCTTGACCGTGCTTGTGCGCGCCATTCCCGACGTGCTCAAAAACCGTCCCGACCCAGCCGCGGCGCTGGCGGAAGTCATTGACGGCGCGATTCACGACCGCAGCGGTCTCAGTTGGGAGGACCGGCTGGTGATGTATGCCGCGTGTCGCGGCGCGGTCAAAGCCGGCGACCCGCTGACGCATGAGGAGATGGTGGACCTGATTCGCCAGTTGGAACAGACCGATTTGTCGCGTACCTGTGCGCATGGACGCCCCACCGTTGTGCGCTTGAGCGTTGAGCAACTGGAACGTGAATTTGGTCGCCGTTGAGCAAGGAGGGAATGTCATGGCGGTACATATCTTGCAACCCGACCAATGCTTCTTTCGCGACCGACGCCATGCCGGGCAGGTATTGGCGAACGCACTGGCGCGCCTGGTGGATGAGCCGCCCGTGGTGGTAGGCATTCCGCGCGGCGGCTTGGTGGTTGCCGCTGAAATTGCCCGCGCCCTGAACGGCGAGTTGGATTTTATCACCCCACGCAAATTGGGCGCGCCGGGCAATCCCGAACTGGCGATTGGGGCGATCACGGAGCGCGGGCATATCATCCTCAATGACGAAGCCCTGGCTTACCTGAGCGTCCCGCCCGAGTACATCGAGCAAGAAGCCAAACGCCAACTGGCGGAAATTCAGCGCCGCAACCAAACGTACCGTGCGGTCTTGCCGCACCGCCCGCTCACAGGGCGCACCGTCATCGTCACCGATGATGGCGTGGCGACCGGCAGCACCATGCGCGCGGCGCTCGAAAGCATTCGCCTGGAACGCCCCGCCCGCCTGCTGTTGGCGTTGCCCGTCGCCCCCTACGACACGTTTCTCGACCTGGCGCGGCATTGCGATGAGGCGGTTGCGGTCTGTGCCCCGCGGGCGTTTTTAGGTGGTGTTGGCGCTTACTACCAGGATTTTCACCAGACCAGCGACGCCGAGGTGCTGGCCATTTTGCGTGAATTTGCGCCGCCGACTTCCCAGGTGTAAGTCTGTGCGCAAGAGCAAAGGAGGAAAACATGTGGCGCACATGGTGCACGGCGTTCGGATGGTTCGCCGTGCTTTTGTGTGTGTGCGTGGGGGGCGTTGTCTGGTTGGCACAGCCGACGCCCGCACAACCGGCAAGCGCCGCCTTGCCTTTTTTCGACACAGGTGATTTTGCCGGCTCGGGGACGTGTGAGGCGTGCCACAACGGTTTGGTGGACGAAGCCGGGACGCCTGTCGGTATTCCCGACGATTGGCGGGCAACGATGATGGCCAACTCGGCACGCGACCCCCTCTGGCAAGCGCGTGTGAGCGTCGAAGTCAGCCGCACACTCGCTATCAGCCCCACTATCGAAGCGACATGCGCACGTTGCCACACCCCAATGGCTTCCGCCCAGGCTGCGGTTTCAGGTGAGACGGTCGCTCTGCTGGGGGATGGCTTTCTCAACCCCGATCATCCTTTGCACGCCGCCGCCCTCGACGGCGTTTCATGCACCCTTTGCCACCAAATTATCTCCGATACCTTCGCTGCGCCGGGAGATGGGAATTTTGTCATTGATACGGGCACATCGCCCCCCGACCGCCTGCTCTACGGCCCGTTTGATAACGTGCTTGCCGACCCCATGCGCCAGATGGTGGGGTTTACGCCCGTGTTGGGGGAACAGATGGAAGACGCCGCGCTCTGCGGAACATGCCACAACCTGACAACCACAACCGTGCGTGCTGATGGGACGCCAACCGGTCACCAGTTCCCCGAACAGCGCACCTACGACGAATGGGAAGCCAGCGCCTTTGGCGACGGTGTTGGGGATGATGACCAATCGTGCCAGGCGTGCCACATGCCCCCCGCCGAAGGCAGCGTGCCGCTCGCCTCTATCCCCAACGACCTGCCGCCGCGCGCCCCCTTCCACCGCCACACATTCACCGGCGCCAACGTCTTTATGCTGCGCATCTTGCGCGACCACGCCGACACGCTTGGTGTGCCCGCCAGTGTGGAGCAGATGAACCGCGCCATTACGGAGAGCCTTGGCTTTTTGCAAAGCGAAACCGCACACCTGCATGTGCAGACTGCGCTGGTGAGCGATACTCTTGTGCTGACCGTCACCGTGCAAAACCTGACGGGGCATAAGTTCCCCAGCGGCTACCCCAGCCGCCGCGCGTGGTTGCACGTGGTGGTGAGCGATACCACCGGCGCGCCGATATTCGAGTCGGGTGCGCCATTGCCGGATGGACGCATTGCCGGCAACGATGCCGACCAGAACGCCGCCCAATTCGAGCCGCATTACACGCTCATTACCGACACCACGCAGGTGCAGGTATACGAATCCATCATGCAGGACGCCGACGGCAACGTCACCTACACGCTTTTGCGCGCCGCGACATACGCGAAGGATAACCGCCTCTTGCCGAGGGGGTTTGATAAGGCGAACGCCCCTGCCGAGATTGGCGTCTATGGCGCGGCGCAAAGCGACACGGATTTTGTGGGGGGAAGCGATAGAGTGGTGTACCGTCTGCCGGGGAATGGTGATGCGCTCTATCAGGTGCGCGTCGCCTTGCTCTATCAGACGCTTGCCGCGCCCTTTGCCGATGACGTGCTGGCAACAGAAACGCCCCAGAGCGCGGCGTGGCGCGCATTGTACGAAACCGCCGACCGCCAGCCTGTTGTGATTGCTGAGGCGCGGGGCGTTGCCGCGCGCTATCAGACGTGGCTTCCTTTGGCGGTTTCACCGTAGGCAAAACGTAGGAGAAGCGTCAAGAATGGTCTATGCACTTTGGCGTACACTGAGAACGTACTTTCTCCTCCTTGCATATGCCCCGACAACGGCGTCGGGGCTTTTGTATTTTCCGCGAATTGACTCCTTTTTTACCAGCCCTTGCAACCAAAAACCGGGGATTGGCGTATTCATCACGCCCTTTTCAGTCAAGCAACTGCAAAAGGAGGTGTGCGATGCGCCGATGGGGATGGCTTCTCGTGGCTCTGAGCGCCTGGCTTTTGGTGGCGTGTGGTGGTGAAGCGTCCACCAATGAAGCCGCCGGCGAAACAGCCGCTGCACAGCCAACCGCCACAGCGCCAACGCCCACCCTGCCAGCACCTACCGCCACGCCCACGCCCGAACCAACCCCGCTCCCGACGCCGACGCCGACCACCGCGGAGGCGTCCGCTGAGCGTCCCATGTTCCACCTGCCCACCGACCTGGCGGATATTCAGGATGCGCGCTTGCACTACGTGGTGCGCGTGCGAGTGGAAGAAGGCAACCTGCCGCAAGTCGAGCAGAACGATGCCGCGCTGGTGGAGTGGACGATGGAATTGACGCGCGAGCCGCCCGCGCGCCATATCGTCATGGAGGGCATGTTGGCGGCGTTGGGCGCGGCAATGACGGGCAATGAAGCGCCGCAGGTGGAACTTATCCAGGTTGAAGACCAGATGTGGGTGCGCGTGGGCGACCAGTGGCTTCTCGCCGCCCAGCAAGAACCGCCCTCTGTTGACCAGGATTTGGAAAGCGTTTTGCAAATCACCGCGCTGGGCGACCTTGAACCCCAGGAACGCGTCACGGTCAATGGGTTTGAAACTGTGCGCTACCATACGGAGTGGAACGCTGCTGTGATTGACGAGCCGGCAACGTTCGGCTTCCTTGATTCGTTTTTAGCAGCGTTTGGTGCACGTGAGGATGTAGACATTCAGCCTGAGCAGGTGGTGCTGGATATTTTCGCCACGGATGACGATTTGATTGTCAAGGCGGTCTATCAAATTCAGCACCACGTGACGCAAAACGACCAGAGCGCCACGCTTGTTGAAGAGATTGTGTTTGAGGTGCAATCAATCAATACCGGCATTACCATTGAACCGCCGGCGGATGCCGCCGCAACCACGCTGGACATTCCCTTGCCCGAAGGGGCGACGTTGCAATCCATGTTTGCGGGCACGTATGTCTATGTTGTGCCGGGCGCGACGCTAGACGATGTTGTGGCGTTTTACGATGAAGCGTTGCCCCAAAATGGCTTCACGATTACCCAGCGTGTCGTGATGAGCGGACAGGGTGGGTTGCTTCAGGCGGAAAAAGAAGGGCGCGTGTACCAGATTGTCATCGGGGCTGATGCGGAGGGGCAAACGAGCATTACGCTGTTGCAGAGCGAATGAACGCATTGCGTCAAAAAAGGCGGCTCCAGAGCGCGAGCCGCCTTTTTGTGTGCTTGTCGAACGGGTTAGCCGCGCCCCCGCAAGGGGAGAATAGCGCCGTTGATGTCGGCGGCGGCTTCGGACGCCAAAAACAGCAAGACAGCCGCCAGACGCTCCGGCGCCACCCATGCGCTGGTATCGGCGTTGGGCATGGCGCGGCGATTGGCGGGGGTGTCAATGATGCCGGGGGCGACCGCGTTCGCTGTGATGCCGGTGCCGCGTGTGTCGGCGGCGATCGCACGCACCAACGTTTCCAGCCCCCCTTTGGCGGCGGCGTAGGCGGCGACATGCTTGCCGGGCGCGTGCCCGTGGAGACTGCTCACGAAGAGCAAGCGCCCAAAATCGTGTTCGTGCATGAGTGGGAGCGCGGCGCGGGCAATCAGAAACGCCGAGGTGAGATTGAGCCGCAACATGCGTTCCCATGTCTCGATCTCAATTTCGGGGAGCGCCTTGCCGCCGGCGTAGCCGCCCACCAGGTGAACCACTACGTCCAAACGCCCAAAATCCGCTTTGGTGGCTTGCACCACTTCGGCGGCTGCTTCGGGAAGCGTCACGTCGGCGGTCAGTGCCAGCGTGGGCACGGCGAGCGAATCCGCCAGCGCCTCGACGGCGTCGGCGTGGCGCGCCGCCAGCGCCAGGCGATAGCCGTGGGCGGCGAAGGTTTCCGCAACCACGCGCCCCACACCGCCGGTTGCGCCTGTCAGCAAGGCGACCCGGTTCGTCATGGCAAAAAGCCTCCATTCGCAAAAACGCGGTCCAGCACCATGGCGAGGAAGAGCAACGCCAGATAGTTGTTTGAAAAGCGATAGAGTTTGTTGGCGCGGCTTTTGCTTGGGGAGCGCCAGAGCACAATCGTCTGGCGCAAGAATTCGCCGCCCAGGATGAGGGCTGCCGCACCGTAGAACAGGCTCAAATCGCCTGTCGCCACCGGCAAGAGCGTGATGCCGACCAGTACGATGGTGTAGAGCACCATTTGGCGGCGCGTTTCATCTTCGCCGAAAACGACCGGAAACATGGGCACGCCGACACGTTCGTAATCTTTTTGCACCAGCAACGTGAGCGCCCATGTGTGCGGCGGCGTCCAGAAAAAGATGATGGCGAAGAGAATGAACGCCAAAAAGTCTAACTCGCCGTGGACCGCCGCCCAGCCGACCAGTGGGGGGATGGCTCCCGCGCCGCCACCAATGACGATATTGTGCGGCGTTGCGCGTTTGAGGTAGCCCGTGTAGATGCCGGCGTAGTAAATAGCGCCCAAAAGCGCCAACCCGGCGGAAAGCCAGTTCACAAACAGGCCGTACACCAGGACAGACGCGGCAACAGCACCCACGCCAAAGAGGAGCGCATGGCGTGGTGGCACACGGTTGCGCGGGAGTGGGCGCTGGCTGGTGCGGCTCATCAACGGGTCAATGTCACGGTCAACAAATGAGTTGATGGCGTTTGCCCCGCCGGCTGCCAGCGACCCGCCAATGAAGACCCAGAAAAGCAGGTCGAGCGGCGGGGCGCCTTCGGCGGCAATGAACATAGCGCCGATGGTTGTAATCAACAGCAAGACAACGATGGTGGGTTTGGTGAGCCGCCAATAATCGCCGATATGCGGACGCGCCGCAGGGGGCGCGTCACTGACGGGGGCGGCTTTCAGTTGTTGGGTCATGCGACAGGCTCTCCGCACTTGTTTCCGTCTATTTCAATCCAGCCAAAAATTCGACAAGGGCGTCCAGTTGCTCGGGGCTGAGCGAATCCTTGAACGTTTCAGGCATAACAGGGGCGAACCCTTCAACCACATAGGCTTTGGGGTTGATGATGGATTCGCGGATGTATTCTTCCGGCGTGGTCGCTTCGCCCGTGTAATTGGGGTCGGCGATGCGGTCAGCCGCTACGCTGCCGATGTGTGTCAGTTCGGGACCAATAGCGCCCGCCATACCGCTGACGCCTTGAATCGTGTGGCAACCACCGCACCCCTGGCTAATCATCAAGTCGGCGATGTCAGACGGCGCACTGACGCTCGCCGACGGGGCTTGTGTCGGTTGGGGCTGACTGGTGGTCTCTTCCGACGACGTTGGTGCTGTGGCTTCGCTCTCGCTGGGTGCAGGCGCCGCGGCGACAGTCGGAGCCGCTTCACCTGAGGGGTAGAACCAGAGCGCCCCTGCGATGACCAGCCAGAGTACAAGCCAGCCGCTGATGATCGAGACGACGGCTTTGTTGGCTTCCAGGATGTCTTGCAAACGAGGACCACGCGGCTCTTTGCGCGAAATGAGATTGAAGAGGTCGCTCAGGAGCGGCACGTACACGCCATTCAGCCAGAGCATGATGATGAGCAACAAGCCCACCAGCAGGGCAACGACCGTCAGCAACAAGAGCGCCAGGGCGATCATGCGCAGTGTGGGGTCGGGTTGGGCTGCGCCGCCAATGCCAGGCAAGCCGCCCGAAGCGTAGCCAAGCGCAAGCGCCAGAACCCACAGCGCGGCCCAGCCGCCCAGGATGGCTTTGACTTCCCGCTCACCGAGAATCTCGGTGATGGACGGGGCTTCGTGCTTTTTGCGCCCCAGCAGGTGGAACAGCGTGCTCAGCCCGGGCAATTCTGCGCCGAGCGCCCAAAACACAAGCCCAATCAGCAGAAACGTGGCGAGGCTGACAACGAGCAAAACCGCCGCCGCCACGGCAAGGAAACGTCCCAAAACGATGTTGCTGGCGAGAATGACCGCCAGCCCTTCACCAGACGAGGGCACAGCGTGAAGCGATGCGAGTGCCAAGGTTCCCATAGCGCAATCAACCCCCTCACAGGAAAAATTGAACAAGGACACGCACGAGTGTATCAAAGCCACACTCGCCTGCCAACTGGTCGGATGGGCAGTTTTTGGAATACGGGTGCATTGTACTGTGGCTTGCCAGAAGGTCAATTTTGTGAAGAAAAGGACAAATGTTTACGCCTCTTCGTCCACCACGATTTGCAGAAGGTCATGCAAGGTTAGAATGCCGGCAAGCCGACCGTTTTCATCCACAATGGGCAAGGGGTTGATGCGCGTATCCACCATGACGCCAATCGCGGTTTCCATATCGTCGTCCGGGGTGATGCGTGCCGGTAGTTTGGTCATCAATTGTTCGGCGGTGACCGCCAGCACACGCCGCAACTCTTCGTTGTAATGCCGCGGGTTCTCCAAATAGATGCGGGCGTCCATGATTTGGATGTAGCGCGGGTAGTGGGGGCGGGTGTGCCGTGTGATGATGTCGTACTCGGTGACCACCCCCAGCACCACGTTGTTGGCGTCCACCACGGGCACGCCGCTGAAATCGTGGTCGCGCAAGAGGCGGGCGACTGCACCGACGGGGGCTTCTGGTCCCACGGTCACCACGTTTGTCACCATCAGGTCGCGGACTTTCATGCAGAACCTCCTTGGTTGTGTTGTTGGCGTTGCCGGTCGCGTTCGGCTTCAATCTGTCGAATCTGTTCTTCATCAAAGCCGAAGTAGTGCGCCAGTTCATGCAGGAGCACGTCTTCAACGAGTTGCGCAATGGCGTCGGGGTCGCCGTGCGCTTCGCGTTCGATGGGTCCCTGAAAGAGGGTGATGATGTCGGGCGGGGCGAAGGTGTAGCCGTGCCCACGCTCGGGCAGCGGAATGCCCTCGTACAGCCCCAACAGCGTCTCATCGGGGCGCAACCCCATGCGGCGCAAAAGCGCCGGGTGCGGCTCGCGTTCGACGACGATTTCAACGTTGTCGAGTGCGGCGCGGAAGGTGTCGGGAAGCCGAGCGAGCGCGTGTGTGATGAGTTGCTCGAATAGCGTGCGGTTCATAAAAGCGTTGGGTGGTGGTTGGTTGATGCTGATGAAGTGTAGAAGGGGGTGTGAGGGGCGTCAAGTTTGGCGGGGAAAAGCGTGGGGCAATCCGCAAAAACCGCGTCGCTTTGCTCGGCTGGTGGGGTTATTCGTCGCGCTTGCTCTGTTTTTGTGCGTCGCGGATGCGCGGGGTGTGGCGGTCGAACGCTTCTTCAATGTGGCTGGTGAGATAGCGCGCGTAGATGGTGGTTGTGGTGGTGATTTGTTCGTGTCCGAGAAAGTCTTTCACCACTTCGGCGGGGACGCCTTCGTTGAGCATTTGGGTGGCGCGCCAATGGCGGAACGTGTGCGGGCTGATGTGGTCCAGCCCGTGGGCGCGGGCGGCTTTTTTCACGATGTTCCAGATGCTTTGCGGGGTGAGCGGCTTCCCCTGGTTGCGCCCATGCGAGATGAAGAGGTGGCGGCTTTGAACACCGAAGGCTTTGCGCTGTTCCAGATACGCGCGGATAGCGGCGCGCGCTTCGTCTGAAAGGAAGAGGATGCGCTGTTTGTCCCGTTTCCCGACGACGAGCACCCGCTTGGCGCGCCCGTCCTGCACGTCTTCGCGGGTGAGCGCCGCCACTTCGCTGAGCCGCCCCGCCGTGGAAAAGAGCGTGTAGAGCAGGGCGCGGTTGCGATACCGTGCCAGAATTTGCGCGCGGTGGCGTGGCGTGTCGGGGGGCGGCAGGTCGCTCATGTCATCGTAGTAGGTGACGATGAGCGGCAGTTCGGGGGTGTGTTCGATGGCGGGATAACGCAAGCGGTCGCCCATGGTCATGGCGTCGCGCAGGGCGGCGTTGGCGCGGTCGAGTGAGAAGGAGAGCGCGTCTTCGGCGCGCAGAAAGCGCAGGAAAGCGCGTGCCGCAGCGAGATAGGTGCGGATGGTGAGCGCGGCGTAGCGGTCGGCGATGTGGTGGTAGAAGTCCGCCAGCACGTCCGCCCAGAGGTCGCCAACGGTTTCAACAGGCGGCGTTTGGCTTTCCAGAAAGGCGCGAAAGGCGTTCAGCCCCGTGCTGTAGGTGTGGTGGGTGCGCTCACGGCGCGCCAGCCGCGCCAAAAAGGCGGCGATAGCCGTTTCCAGGCTGGTGGTGGGCTGGATGGTCATGGCGTTGCTCCCCTTGCGGTTTCGATGAGCAGGGCGATGAAGCGTTTGGGTCCATGCACGCCAATCGCCAGCGTTTGCTCAATGTCGGCGGTTTTGCTTGGTCCACTGATGAAGACCAGGTTGGCGGGCATGTGGGTGGGGCGGTGGTGTTCCGCCCAGGTGAAAAGGTCGGTGGTGAGTTGGTCGCTGGTGAGGACGGCAATATGCACAGGCGGCAACAACGAGACCAGGCGGCTTTTGCCGCGCCCGCTTTGCACGACCACGGTGCCGGTTTCGGCGAGCGCACACTCGGCGGCGGTGATACCGACGTCGGCGTGGGCGCAGAAGGTGCGCAGGGCGTTCTGGTCGTCGCCCACGATGTGCCACTCGATGGGGCGCTGAGCGTGTTCGGGCAACGCCAGGCGGCGCAACAGCGGTTCGTCGTTGAGGGCGACACGGTTGGCGTGGATCTCGTCCAGCAGGGCGAGCAGGCGGGTGCGCGCTTCATCGTACGTGGCGACGCGGATGACTTCGCCCCCCGCGGCGGTGAGCGCCTCGGTGAAACGGGTGCTCAGGTCGTCGAAATGGCGGCGAGATTGCCACGGTTCTGGATGTTGTGTCGCGCGCAGATGGCGGCGCAAACGGTTCAACATGCGGTTTCGGGCACTCATCACACCTTCCTTTTGAGTTGTGTTGGCTCAGCCGCGCCGAAAAAAGCCACGAGACGCCCCACACGGGTGGCGTTCATCCAGCCAGAAGCGCACCATGTCGGGAAAACGGCGCGCCCAGGCGCTTTCGTTGTGTTCAGCCCCCTTTTCTTCGATGTAGCAGAGCGTCTGACCGCGCGTGTAGCCTTTTTGTTCCAGCACATGCACCAGACGGCGCACGAGTTTGACGTACCGTCGCGAGTAGGGGCGCAGCAGTGGGATGTCGGTGCGGCGGAAAGCCAGTTCGCGCGTGCCCACGTCCACATAGAGCAGACCGGGGACTGTGCGGGCGTGGTGCACCCAGTCAATAAGCGCCCCGTCGGCGAATTGCAGGGCGGGGCTCATCACGCCCGCAAAACCGAAAATGTGCGGCGCGGAAAAGAACGCATAGAGGCTGATGAAGCCCCCCAGCGAAGAACCCGCCACGCCCGTGGCCTCCCGTTCGGGGCGTGTGTCAAAGTCGGCGTCAATCAGCGGTTTGACGGTTTCGGTGATGAAGCGCACATAGGCGTCGCCGCGCCCACCGGAGCGGTGGCGTTTGTCGTAGAAGGGACTGTATTCGTCACGGCGGGCGTCGCCGGCGTTGGGAATGCCGACCACAATGGCTTCCAGCCCGTCGGCGGCGAGGCGTTCCATGGTTTCGTCCACGTGCCACTCGCCGACAAACGATGTCGCGGCGTCGAAGAGGTTTTGCCCATCGTGCATGTAGAGCACGGGGTAGCGTTTGCCGCTCCCGTAAGAGGGCGGCAGATAGACGAGCAAATGGCGCTCGTTCTGCAACTGCGGGCTGTAAACTGCGGGGCGTACCAGCACGCGCCCGCTTACGGTGTGCGTCGTGCCGAAGATCTCTTCGTAGGGTCGCCATTCGTTCATGCGTCGGCTCCTTGGGTGGCGAGCGTGGGGGCGCTTTGCCAAAACGCGCGCCCAGCGCCGAATTGTTCGCGAATGTACGCCACGGCGCGCCCCACGCCGTCTTCCGCGCGAATCTGCTCGCCCAGATGGGCGGCGGCGTCGCGCATGGTTTGGTTGTGGACCACGTGCAGAAGCGCCGCCGTCAGGCGGTCGGTGGTCAGGTGTTGGCGCGGGATGGGACGGGGTCCCACGCCCAGCGCCTGGATGCGGCGCGCCCAAAAGGGTTGGTCGGCAAAGTGGGGAACGCCAATGGTGGGGACGCCGGCGCGCAAGCCTGCGGCGGTTGTGCCGGCGCCGCAATGGTGAACCAGCGCCGCCATGCGCGGGAAAAGCCAATCATGGGGCACTTCATCCACCAAAAAGACCGTGTCGGGGACGTCGTGGGGTTGCAACCCAGCCCACCCACGCGCCAGCACGGCACGCACACCCGCGCGCTGCACCGCGTCGAGCACCATGTTGGCGGTTTGTTCCGGGTTGGGGTCGGGCATGCTGCCAAAACCGATGTACACGGGCGGCGGTCCGTCCGCCAGAAAGGCGTCCAGGTCGGCGGGCGGCGTGTAGGTGTCGGCTTCCAGCAGGAACCAGTAGCCGCTGGTGCAGACGTGCGGCGGCCAATCGGGTGGTGGGGGCACCACCAGCGGGCTAAACCCATTCAGCACAGGACCACGTGCGATGTGGGCAAAGGGCGGCTTCCACGAGTAGGGCGGCAATCCCATGATGTCGCGGCGCGCGCGGTTGATGAGGCGGTGGAAAGGCAGCCAGAAGGCGTATTCCCACGCGATGTGTGTGAGCAGGTTGTAGCGCCGACAGATGAACGCGGCTTTGCGGCATTCAGGCGCAGCGACGGATGGGTAGAAGCGCGTGCGCAGCACCGGCTGGACGGGGGCGAAGATGGCGGGTAGGCGGCGCGCTTCGGCGGCGTTCAATCCCGCAAGCCCCAGGATTGCCGCGATGACGGCGTCGGCGTCCTGCGCGGCTTTCCACACGTCGCGCATCATTTGTTCGATGTAGGGCACGCTCAACTTGTAGAAGCGGTAGAAGAAGCGCACGGGGTTTTGCCCCGAACCAACCCATGCTTGCCCACGCTGGCTGAGCAGTTCCTCGCGGGGGTCGCTGGCAACGGGGGCAAAATCAAGACCATGACGGCGGACAAACGCCTCAAACGGGCGGTGTGTGGCAATTTTCACCGCGTAGCCCGCGGCTTGCAATCCTTTGCCCAACGCCACATAGGGCTGGATGTCGCCGCGTGAGCCGAGTGTCACAATCAAAATGCGCATAAGAAACCCTCGCGTGTTCGAGATGGGCTGTGATGATTGTATCGCAAGGTGGCAAAAATGGGTAGGCCTGGCCGACCAGTGCGACCGACCAGGCCTGATGGTTGCTTATGCGCCTAAATCACGGCGGTTGACGGCGGCAACCCCCAACACCAGGAAGATGGCGCTGAGCAGTGCAAAAACGCCCAAATCGGCGGCGTGGACGCCTGAGAAGAGCGGTTCGTGCCCGCGGTAGTAGTAGAAGAGCGAGAGCGGTTGCAGGCGTTCAGCGGTTTCGCTCAGAGCGGCGAACGAGTTGATGAAGTAGGAGACGACCGCGATGAACGCCGTCACCCCCGCAGCCACCAGCGTGTTGGCGGTCGCGTTGGCGATGAACATGGCAAGCGTCCCCAGCGTGATAATCAGCCCGTACAGGTGCAGGCTGACGGCGACCAGGCCGCTTGTATTCACCTCGAAGTTGTAAAGCACCGCCGCTAGCCATACCGCCAGCCCCACCACGCCGACGAGCAGCGCCGTGGCGACGAGCATGGCGGCGTATTTTTCGAGCACCACGCGCGTGCGGCTGACGGGGTTCGCCAGCAAGAGGTCAATCGTTTTGGCTTGCTCTTCGCCGGCGATGATAGACGTGCCAAAACGGATAGTGTAGACCATGAGCACGAAGGGCATGAAGAGCAGATAGAGTTTGGCGTCCAGATACCCTTCGGGCGAAGTAAAGCCCGCCATTTTCCCAAAAAGGGCTTCCATGTAGGGCGGAAGTTCGTTGACAAGGTTGTTGAGCGCTTCCTGATTGCCGGCGACCAGCGTGGGATAGAACGAAGCCGTGTAGAATGTCAACCCACCCAGAGCAAGCATCCAGTAGAGCAACGTGCGGCGACGCTGTACGAGCGTTTGGTAGAAAATCCACGGCACAAATGTCGTGCGTTGTTTTGGTTGAACTGTGGTTGTCATCATGCCACCCCCAAATCTCGCCGGTTGATACCGACAACACTCAATGCCACCAGCCCAATCGCCACCCCAACCAGGACGGCGGCGTCGCCCCAATTCAGCCCGTTGAGGATGGGATGGTTGTGCTGGTAGTAGTAGAAAACAGAAAGCCACTGCAAGCGTTCCAGCGTTGTGCTCACGTCGGCGTAAGCATAGATGAAATAACTGCCCAGCGTGAACAGAATGGTTGCGCCAAGCGCGCGGTGATAGTCGCCCAACCATGCACCCGCGGCGAGCGCCACATAGCCCAACACGGTTGCCAGCAGGGCCAGCGCCAGCGCGGCTTCGAGCGTGCGGCGCATGTCAATGGCAAGGTCGAACAAGGCGTTGGCGGTGGCAACACCCACGACGACGACCAGCGCCAGGAAGAAGGCTTCGGCGGCGATGGCGGCGGCGCCTTCCAACACGTGGCGCGTGCGGCTGATGGGGTTTGCCAGCAAGATGTCCAGCGTGCCGCTGCGTTCTTCCCCCACCACAACGGCAAGCCCTTGCCCGATGGTGACGATGGCGAAGAGGAAGGGCAGGAAGAAGTTGAAAAGTTCAATGTCGAAGAAGCCCGCGGCGCTGGAGAGGCTGGCGATATCGCCCACCAGGACACGGAGCGAGGCGGGCACGTTTTCAAACATTTGCAGCAAACCCTCATTTTCGGCGAGGATGGGATAGAAGCCGCCGATGTAGAGAATCAGCAGGAAGATGGCAAGCCCCCATGCCGGCAGACTGCGGCGGCGGTCGTAAAGCGCCTTGTTGAAGACGGTGGTGGGAAGCGTGCGGGCGCTAAGCATGTTGCACCTCCTTCTCCGGCGTGGTGCGGTAGTAGGCCATGAAGACTTCTTCCAGGCTGACCTCGTGGCTCACCACGTCTTCCACCGTGTAGGATGCGACGGCTTTGATGATGGGGTCTACTTGCCCCTGAACGGTGAAGCGCACCGTATGCGAGTTGTATTCCACATTCGTGACGTTGGGCAGATTGTCGAACGCGCCATGCGGCACAGGCTCGGCAAAGCGGAACTCGATGCGCCGCAGGGCGCGCTGTTTGAGCGTGGCGATATCCTGCACGTCCACCAGCTGCCCATCGCGGATGATGCCCACGCGCGTGCAGACCCGTTCGACTTCGGGCAGGATGTGCGATGAGAAAAAGATGGTGCGCCCTTCGGCGCGCACTTCGTCAATCAGGCGGTAAAATTCCTGTTGCATGAGGGGGTCTAGCCCGCTGGTGGGCTCGTCGAGAATCAGCAGTTTGGGTTTGTGCATGAAAGCCTGGATAATACCCAGTTTCTGCTTGTTCCCGCGCGAGAATTGCCCAATTTTGCGGCTCATGTCGAATTGGAAGCGTTCCGCCAATTCTTCCACATACGCCCAATCCACACCGCCGCGCAGGTTGGCGAAGAAGCGCAACAGCTGGTCGGCGCGCAGGTTTTCGTAGAGGGCGAGTTCGCCCGGCAGATAACCCACCTGGCGGCGAATTTCAATGCTGTGCTCGCGTGTATCCAGCCCGAACACCTTTGCCCAGCCCCGCGTTGGGCGAATAAAATCGAGCAAGAGGCGGATGGTGGTCGTTTTCCCCGCCCCGTTGGGACCGAGATACCCAAACACTTCGCCTTCTTCGATGGTGAGTGTCAGCCCTTCTACACCGCGATGTTTCCCGTAGTACTTCGTCAGGTCTTGCATTTGGATGATGGCGCTCATGGCTCAACTCCTTTGTGTTGATTGGTGCGTTTCCTCGTTTTCCGACAGGTGGTCGGGAAACCATGCTGATACAATCGTCTCCAGGTTAAGGTGGAGCGTGCCGACGGACATGCCCAACACGCGCTCCATGCTCCGCTCGTAGGCGCGGGCTTTACGGTGCAACCAGCGCACCGTTTCAGGTGTGTGGTCGTTGGCGAGCAGGGCACGGGCGAAGGCGTCGCTGAACTCGCGTGCCATGGTGAGCACGATGGGGGCGGTGGCTTCGGGGTCTTCTACGTCGAAGTGCCCTTCGTCAATGCCTTGGCGGATGATAGCCGACAGGAGCGGTGCTTCCATTTCCAGCGCGGTGCGGTAGATTTGTTCACGCCAGATGGCGTTTTCGGGGCGATACATGACTTTGGCGATAGAGAGAATGAAATCGCGATGCTCAATTTTCCACTGGTTGCCTTGCAAAAAGAGCAAGCGCAACTTGGAAGGGGCGTCAATGGTGGAATCGTTGATGAGTGGCTCGAATGTGGCGAGCACAGCGCGACTGCGCCGCTGGACGACCGCGTCCAGCAAGTCGAGTTTGGAAGCGAAGTGATGATAGAGCGTGCCTTTGGCAATACCGACCGCCTTGGCGATGTCGCGCATGGAGGTAGCGTCATACCCTTTTTCCATGAAAAGGGCTTCAGCGGTATCCAAAATGGCGTCGATACGTGTTGCGGCGCGTTTGGTTGTGGTTGATTCGCTCATCATTTCATCCTGCACAGCATTGAATTGGTAATTTCTCGACCGACCGCCGGTCGGTTTTCTGTACGCAGGGTACACTTGTTGGGTTGCCATGTCAAGGCGTGTCGTGGAAAATAGCCGCTGTTGGTTCGTTTGATGCCGGCATTGAGTGCATGGACAACAGGAGGAAGCCATGCCGTTCACACCGCTGCATTTTGGGCCGGGGTTGGCGTTGAACGCCGCCGCGCCGCGCGCCGTCAACTGGCCGGCGTTTTGCCTCGCCAATATCATCATTGACGTGGAACCGGCCTACTTCATCTTGACGCACAACCCGCCTTTGCACCGCACCATGCACACTTTGGGCGGCGCAACACTCGCGTTCGGCGCGACGGTGCTGGCTTGGACGCTCATTCGCCGTGGAGGGAAGCGCGCGCAGGTGCCCAATTGGGGCGACTGGCGGGGCGAGAATCAACGCGCGGTTTGGCTGGGCGCGTTGCTGGGGGCGTATTCGCATGTTGTGTTGGATGCGTTTCTGTACAGCGAGATGCGCTTGTTGTGGCCTTTGGGCGAGGGGAATCCGCTTCTGGGGGTGGTTTCATTTGCGACCGTTTACCTCTTTTGCGTGCTGATGTGGGGTGTGGGACTTGGATGGTGGTGCGTGCGTTGGGCGAAGCGTGCGTTGGCGTAGGCGTGGGTATGTTCGCCGGCGTTCAGCCTGCTTTTGCTTTTCTCAACCTCTGATACAATCGCCCTCAGCGGGGAGGGAAAATGATGACAACCGCCGACCCAATTTGGCATCTCGTCAACCAGCGTATTTTTGATGTCTCGCCCATTGGCATTCTGGTAGTGCGCGCCGATGGGACGATTGCCCATGCCAATCAAGCCGCTTGCCGCCTCTTTGGCTATGCGCCGCATGAATGGGCGCACCTGACGGTGGAAGACCTTTTGCCGCCCGAAGCGCGCGAGCAACATGTGCGGCATCGCGCCACCTACATGACAGCGCCGCGCACGCGCCCCATGGGAATCAACCTTGACCTGGAAGCGCTTCGGAAGGATGGCACACGGTTCCCCGTCGAAATTGCACTCAGCCATACCGAGTTGAATGGCGAGCGTGTTGTGCTAGCGTTCATCAGCGATATTCGCGCGCGCAAAGCCGCCGAAGAGGCGCGTGAGCGCTACGCCCAGCGACTACGCACACTCTATGAGATTGAGCATGCCGTCTTGGCGGCGCATTCACCAACCGAAGTGGCGACGCTGGCGCTCAAAGGAGCGGCGTCGTTGCTTCCCCACGCCGATTTTTTCGTCTTCCTGTTTGATGAAACCCGACAGGAAGCCGAGACACTGGCCACGTATGAAGGCAGCGGTACGCCTTTGCCTTTCCGCGCCGGCGAGCGCATTTCGCTGGCACACCCTGTGGAGGCGCACACGCCGATTGCCCCGCCTTTGCCCCAACAGGAGATGCGCCCCTATCTGGGGTTGCCGCTGCTGGTCAACGATACCCTGGTGGGCACACTGAATATCCTTGGCGCGCCCGGCACCGATTTTGGCGAAGCCGAGATTGAGACCTTGCGCGAAATTGCCGCTATGCTCGCCATTGCCATTCAGCAAGCCCAACTGCGCGAACAACTGCGCGCGTATGCCGCCACGCTGGAAAAACGTGTTGCCGAGCGCACTGCACAAATTGAGCGTCGCCGCCGCATCGCCGAAAGTTTGCGCGACCTGGTGGAGGCGCTCAACCGTGGGATTGCCCTGCATGCGTTGCTGGCGCGTGTTGTTGAACAGGCGAGCCGCTTGCTCCACAGCCAAGCCGCCGTCATTTTTGGCTACGACGCCGACCAGCGCTGTTTGAATGTCCTCGCGGTGCACAATTTGCCAGACGAAGTTGCCTGTTTACAGGTGCCTGCCGGCGCGGGCGTCTCCGGACGTGCCAGCCAGAGCGGCGAGGTGGTAGTCTTGCATGATATGCAGCAAGCCTTTGAAGCGTTTTTGAGCCATACCGCTTCCCTTTCGCCCGAAGCCCGGCGTGCGTTGCGCGAGGTGGTGGATTCTTTTCAAACGGCTGTCGCATTGCCGCTCATGGTCGAGGGTGAACTGTTTGGCACGCTGGCGTTGTATTTCACAACCCATCTGACGCTTGACGACGAAATGCTGGCGTTACTGCGCACCTTTGCCGACCAAACAACCCTCATTATCGAAAACGCCCACTTGCGCGAACGGGTTGAACGCGCTGCGGTGGAAGCCGAGCGCAACCGTATTGCGCGCGACTTGCACGATTCAGTCACGCAGACGCTCTTCTCGGCGAGTATCCTCGCCGATGTGATTCCACGCATTGCCGAGCGCAACCCCGACGAAGCATGGCGGCGGCTGGAAGAATTGCGCCAATTGACGCGCGGCGCGCTGGCGGAAATGCGCACGTTGTTGTTGGAACTGCGCCCGCAAGCCCTGATTGAAGCGCCTGTGGAGCGTATCTTCCAGCACCTTGCCGATGCCGCCGCCAGCCGTGGGCGGTTGCACATTGAAACGCACCTGGTCCCCGTGGAGATGCCCACCGATGTCAAGGTGGCGTTGTATCGTATTGCGCAAGAGGCGTTGAATAATGTCATCAAGCATGCCCACGCCACCCACGCCACACTTGCGCTCACCACGCAAGGCGATACCATCATCTTGCAAGTCGCCGACAATGGCCGCGGGTTCAATCCCGAGCATGTGCCGCCGACCAGTTTAGGGTTGGGGATTATGCGGGAACGCGCCGCGGCAATCGGAGCGTTGTTCCACGTGGAAAGCCAGCCGGGGGAAGGGACAACCGTGCGTGTGCATTGGTCGCCCTCAACGCCAACCGATGCATGAAGGGGAAGAAGTGGACGATGTCTGAGCCAATTCGTGTGTTGATCGCCGATGACCATACTGTGGTGCGAAGCGGGCTGAGCGCGTTGCTCAGTGTTTTTGACGATTTGGAACTGGTTGGCGAAGCGCGTAACGGGCGCGAGGCGATTGAACTCGTCGAACGCCTGCACCCCGATGTGGTGCTGATGGATATGATCATGCCCGAACTGGACGGCGCTCAAGCCACCGCTGTGATTCGCAAGCACTATCCAGACGTGCAGGTGGTCGTGCTCACCAGCTTTCGCGACGATGAATTGGTGCAGAAAGCCCTTTCCGCCGGCGCCATTGGCTACCTGTTGAAAGATGCCACTGCTGACGAACTCGCGGATGCCATTCGCAACGCGGTGGCGGGGCGTGCAACGCTCGCCCCCGAAGCGACCCAGTCGCTCATCCGCCAAACGTTGCAGGGGACGCGCCGGCTGGGCGACGACTTGACCGAACGCGAGCGCGAGGTCTTGGCGCTGATGGTCGAGGGGTTGAATAACAACGAAATCGCCCAGCGGCTGGTGGTGAGCCGCTCAACAGTGAAGTTTCACGTTAGCAACATCCTCTCCAAGCTGGGTGCTTCCACACGGACCGAAGCGGTTGCCATCGCCTTGCAAAACGGATTGGTTTCATAAACCGCGCTGCAACGGCTCTGTTGAAAACTTATTCAAATCTTCATTGTGCCACCTGTCCACCTGTCCAGGTGATAAACTGCACGCTTGCATGGTGACATTTGACGCCTCGCAGCCTACATTGTCCGTTGTCGAATCAACAAGGCGTCATAAGGTGTGTCCCGTGCTGCAAATCATCCTGGCTGATGACAACCCGAGAGTGCGTGCAGCGGTTCAACTGCTCTTTGAGCAAACGGGGCTTGCGCGCATTGTGGCAGAAGCTGAAACCTTTGATGAACTGCAAGCCCTGTTTGCAGACGCAGAACTCACATTCGATGCTATCCTGCTCGATTGGGAATTGCCCGGGATGATACAATACGATGGTACAGTCTCAGATGCGTTTTTGAAATTTCTGAAAGAACGATATGATGCGTATATCATCGTGTGGAGTAGCCATCCCGGTGCAGCGCAAGCGGCTTTGCAGACAGGTGCGGATGCGTTTGTCAGCAAGGGCGAACCTGTCGATAGCCTCGAACACATTTTGCGCATGCTGGCAAACGACACCAACGCTCATGAGGAGTCAGCATGACGGCGACAACAATTACCCCCTCACAAGTGGAATGGCACCAGCGGCCACTCGTGCGCTGGTTGTTGCTTGGTGGGGCGGTGTTGTTAGTGGCGGCGGTGGCGTTTGCCCTCTTTCAGCCCATCACCGTGGTGCCGCGCATTGCCCCCTCGCCGGCCTTTGTGTTGACCGACCAGAATGGCGAGACCCTGACCAGCGAAGACCTGCGCGGCGGCTTGACGCTCATCACGATTACATACGCGGATTGCCAGCCGCCATGCCCACAGACTGACACCCTGATGCGCTCGATTCAAGAGGCTTTGCCCACGATTGAGGAGCCTGTGGTGCCCATGCGCCTGCTTTCCATCTCGATTGACCCACGCGATACGCCTGAGCGGTTGCGTGCGTATGCGGAGCGGGTGGGGGCGGATGGCGAAACGTGGCACATCGCTACGGGCGACCCGGTGCAGCTGAAATATGCCCTTGGCGATGGGTTTCGCATCTACTACGAAGTGCGCGACAATGACGAGATTGTTTTTGAGCCGACCTACGTCTTGGTGGATAGCATTGGTTTGATTCGCGGCATCTACCAGTATGAAACCGCCCAAGCCGACATTATTCGCCGTGATATCCAGCTCATTCAGGATGAGATTCGTAACAGCAAGGGGGCGGCCAAGTTGGTGTATGAAACCGCTCACCTGTTTTTGTGTTATCCCACGTATTAGCGTATTCGCCAGCGCAGGTTTCCCCGTGCGCCGGCTGCAAGCAACGAATTGAAGGAGGAGGCTATGAGCGAAAAGGATTTGGAACAACAAAACAGTGCTCATGAAGAACATCCTGATACTCGTGGAACGCTCGCTTTGTTGTTGGGCTACATGGCGCTGATTGTCGCCCTGTGGAGTTATGCCTACATCTTGCTCTTGCAACGAGGAGGGTAAGCCATGCCTATTGAACGCAGTGAACGGTTGTTCATCAACTTGTCTATTCTCATGCTGGTGATTTTCTTCATTGCTGTTCTGGTGTCGGCGTTCATTGGTGGGTTGCAGGTTCCCGCGCCTGCCGGCACGATTGACCCGGCGGCGATCAACCAGACGGCGCCCTTTGACAATCCAGGCGTGCGCGAACTGGTGCCGGGCAAGCGCTATGAAGTCGTCATGATCGCGCAGACGTGGGCGTTCATTCCGGGTGAAATTCGTGTGCCGGCGGGGAGTGAAGTCACGTTCCGTATCACCTCGCGCGACGTGATTCACGGTTTTGAAATCACAGGTAAAAACGCCAATGTGATGCTCATTCCGGGGCAAATCTCGCTTGTCAAAGTGAAGTTCGACAAACCCGGTGAGCACTACATCATTTGCCACGAATACTGTGGCATTGGGCACCAGACCATGTATGCCAAAATTATCGTCGAACCTGCGCCGCAGGCGGCGAAGTAAAGGAGGAGGAGGAGTATGCACCAACGAGAATTTGCCCGCGATGATACGTACATCAAATGGCAACTCGGGCTGGGCTTTGCGGCGCTCTTTTTGGGCATCCTCATGGGGCTCTTCCAGGGGCTCGACCGCATGGGGATTGACCTGTACAAGTATGTGGGCTTGAAGAGCTACTATCAGGGGTTGACGATTCACGGTGTGCTGAACGTCTTGGTCTTCACCACGGCGTTCAACGGTGCGTTTCTGCCCTACGTGACAATGCGCTCGCTGAAACGCCCCATGGCAATCAAGGGCGGCTCTGCGATCGCCTTCTTCCTCATGTTGGTGGGGGTTTTGCTCGCCGCCTGGAAGATTCTGGACAACTCGTCCACGGTCTTGTTCACTTTCTACCCGCCCTTGCAAGGGCATCCGCTCTTCTACCTGGGGCTGGTGTTGGTGGTTGTGAGCTCGTGGGTGACCTTCTTGAACATTTTGCTGACCACCCGCGCCTGGAAGCAAGACCACCCCGGCGAACCGCTGCCGTTGCAGGCGTTCATCAGCCTCGTGACCTACATCATGTGGTTCATCGCTTCGCTGGGTGTGGCTATTGAAGTGTTGGTGCTTATCCTGCCGTGGTCGCTTGGCATTGTTGAAAAGACCGACCCGCAGTTGGCGCGTACCTTCTTCTGGTTGACCGGCCACCCGATTGTGTACTTCTGGCTGTTGCCGGCGTACCTCTCGTGGTACACCATGTTGCCCAAGCAGGTGGGGGGCAAAATTTTGAGCGACCCGCTGGTGCGCCTGGTTTTCATCCTCTTCTTGCTACTTTCGACGCCGGTCGGGTTCCACCACCAATACACCGACCCCGGCGTTCCGGCTGGGTGGAAGGCGATGCACGCGCTGCTGACGTTCTCGGTCTTCTTCCCCAGCATGATTACCGCCTACAGTGTGGTGGCTTCGCTGGAAATTGGCGGGCGTAAAGCCGGCGGCAAAGGCCTCTTCGGCTGGATTTGGAAGCTGCCCTGGGGCGACCCCGTGGTCACGACACAGCTGCTGGCGGGGTTGGGCTTCTTCCTCGGTGGCGTCTCCGGGCTGATCAACGCCTCGTACAACATCAACATGGTTGTGCATAATACCGCCTTCGTACCGGGGCACTTCCACCTTACGATTGGTACGGCGGTGACGTTGACCGCCATGGGGATTATGTACTGGCTGTTGCCCGCCCTGACCGGCAAGAAGCTGTGGGGGCGCGGCTTGGCGTTGGCCAATGCTTGGCTCTGGTTCCTTGGCGTGCTGATTTTCAGCCGCGGCCAGATGGCTGGTGGGTTGGAAGGCATGCCGCGCCGTACCTGGATGGCAACGGCCACCTACTTGCAGTTCATGGAAACGTGGGATATTCCCAATAAAATGACCGCTGTTGGCGGGGCGCTCATGTTCCTGGGTGGCATGGCGTTCTTCGCCGTGATGGTGGGGACGCTGTTCTTCTCGCGCGAACGCGCCAAAGTAGAAATGCCTACCGCCGAGGCGATTATCGGGCCTGAAAAGGGGAGCCCGCTCTTCACCAAGCGACTCGATGTCTGGACGGTGGTGGCGATTGTGTTGGTTTTGATTGCCTACGTGCCCTATCTGGTCAACTACCTGGGCGACGCCGCCTTCGTCGCCACCGGGCAGCGCGTCTGGTAAAGGAGGTTTCTGATGGAAGACCGCCGCATTCAACTTTCGACCGGTTCGTTCGCCATGTTGGCCTTTCTGACGGTGTTCCAAATAGGGCTTTCGGGCGCGTTCGTCGTCTATGTGTTCAGTGAAGCGCTGAATGGGCGCGCCGCATTGATGCCGTTGATTGGCGCTGTCTTGGTTGCCCTTGTGGATGCCTATCTGCTCTATTGGCTTATCCAACTGGCCGGCCATTGGCAACCAACCGAAGAAGAATAAACCCAACCACTTGGCAGAAGCGACCAAAACAAACAGGCGACAACACTGTCGCCTGTTTGTTCTTTTCTTTGCAGATTTCATCTTTTTGCTAAGGATAGGCGCTCTCTCGTTTATCTCTTTGCAGGTTTCTGGCTATACTTTTTTACGCGAGCCGTTTTCTTTTGAGGAATTACCTTTATGAATTTAGCCCAAGATGGGCTTACCGGAGCGTATCAGCGTGATGGGTTGCTCCCTGTATTGGAGCATCTTGTGTCCAATGCGCTGGCATATGCACCGTGTAGCCTCTTGTTCATTGATATAGATTACTTCAAGAGCATCAACGATGCGTTTGGGCACAAGCGCGGCGATGATGTCTTGCGCATCGTGGGGGCGACAATTCGCCGCCACATTCGTGAGGACGATTTTTTGTTTCGCTATGGCGGTGATGAATTGGTGCTGGTGTTGCCGCAAAGCACCCGGCAAGATGCGTTTCAATTGGCACAGCGTTTACTTGCTTACTTTCAGACAACCCCTATTCCAGGGACACCCCCTTTGCGTATCAGTTTGAGTATCGGTATTGCCACTGTTCCCGATGAAGCGACAACTGCGGAAGACCTTTTGACCGTTGCCAATCAGCGTTTGCACATGGCAAAAACAAACGGGCGTGCGCAAATCAGCAATGTTGATCATCAAACCCACCTGTTGCCCTCGCATACGCCACCGCCGCCGCTCCCTTCCGCCACCCAAGAAAACTTCCGCGCCTTTTGTCATGCGCTTGGCGTCAATGCACGTGCAACCTTGGGCGTGCAAACGAGCGAAGCCGAAGCGCGCTTTCTCTTTCGGGCACTGACGCCGATTGCCGCTGCGGAAAAAACGCTTTTGTTGATGATTGAAGGTGCACCCAGTCGAAGGATGCGCCTTTTTGGGGCGCTCGCACCGCTGACAGCGCCGCACCCGCCACCGCCTACCCCCGCCGATTTGGCTGCTTTCTTGCATGCCAGGGCTAAGCAGCACAACGCCGATGCGGTTGTCCTCTTCGTTCTCCATGCTGATGCGCTTGATACAGGCACAGCCGCCTTACTCGCCGATCTCGATCCATTTATGGCGGTCCCGCTGGGGGTGATGTGGCATACAACGGGCGATGCACACCGCCGCCCAGGCGCACAGCTGCAACTTGAACACCTCACGGCGAGAGAAGTCCAGCACTGGCTAGAAGGGCTCTTCCAGCAACCTGTTGATGCCGATGTGACCACCTTTTTGCTGGAAAAAAGCGCTGGGTGCCCTGTTCTCCTGGAACATTGGTTGCACCTTTGCCTGGACAAGCACCTGTTCGTCTTTGAGCAGTCCCGTTGGCGATTGATCCACACGCTCCCGGCGAATCTCGTACATCTCGCTCATCGTGTTGGCGAGCGTGGACCCTCTGCCGCATCTCAACGCACACCTGCCCTTCCCCCCTCGCCGCCGCTCTTTGTGGGGCGTGAAGCAGAACTTGCACACTTGCAAAGCCTTTTTCAACAACCAACCGTGATTGCCGTCAGCGGGGCGGTTGGCAGTGGCAAAACAACTCTTGTGGCACAGGCGGCGCGTGAAAATGCGCACATGTTTGACCAGGTGCTCTTTTTCTTGTGTGAACCAACCGAAACGCCGGAGACCCTGTTTGCGTCGCTCTGCGCGGCATTGGGCGCACCATCCATAGCCTTTTTTGATGATATTCAAACGCTTTTGCGCCACACTCGCCTCTTGCTCATTCTTGATACACCCCCCGCATCGCTTGAAGAACATGCGTTTTGGCGTCAGTTGCTTCATCGTCCACTGAACAGCGTGATCGTCGTGATTGGAGCAGACCTTCCGCACATTGCCTGGCGGGTTGATATCGAAATGCAAGGATTACCGCTTCCAGCGGTGCATACGTCATTTGAGCAGTGGAGACATGAACCCTGCCTGTGGCTGCTGCGCAGTCTCATTCAGCAGGTTGAGCCGACGTTTGAGATAACGCCTTCAAATATCGCATTGCTTGTGCAAATAGCGCGCTTGATGGACGGCATTCCCCTGGCATTCGAGGCTGCCGCTACATTGCTTGCGAAGCATGGCGTTCACTTTCTGGAAACGTGGGTGGAACAGTTGTTGGACCACCCGCAGGAAATGTCTCCGCTCACCTCAATCCAAATGCACATGCTCAACCGGCTTACCCTGCAGGAGCAAACCACTTTGCAGGGGCTTGCGCTCTTCAACGGCGTTTTTGACCATCGGGCTGCCCGGCATGTTGTGGGCGTTTCCCCCTTTTTGCTTGAAGCGTTTTACCGCGAGAGTTTTTTGCAACGCCCTTCCCCCGGCGTCTATGAACTCAAACCATTTTTGCGGCTTTTGCTGCGTCGGCGGTTTCACCAGACGCCTGAGAAATGGCTGCATTTTCAACAGGCGCTGGTGCAATTTTACATAAACAAAGCGCCGTTGCGTTTGCATGATATGCGTACCAGTGCATACCGCTCCGGGTTGGCGTGGGTGCAGCATCGGTTGACTGATATTGAGCAGATTTGGGCATTTGCGATTGAAACGGCGCAGTATGAAGCCTTGATTGCGCTGGGCGACCTCATGTACTTTTACTTCGACTACTTGAACCATTTTGCGAAGGGACGCGCTTTTTTTGCGAAAGCGTTGCTCCTTCCTGCTGAAACGCCCATAGCCAGGCAGGCACTCAGCGTTGTCCATGCACGATACGCTATTTTTTGCCGCCGTTTGGGGTTGTATGAAACCAGCGAACAGCATTTACACACCGCGCTTGAGTTTGCTCGTCAGACGCAGAGTGTGCGCGAACAGGTGTTTTGCCTCAACCACCTCGGCTATGTTTGCATGCGCCGCGGGACGTATGATGAGGCACTTGCCTATCTGGAAGAAGCCAAGCGCTTGCTCTCTCTCGAACCGGATAGGCACTTGCAAGGCGTTGTCTTCAACACGCTGGGCATGGTGTTTGAAAGCATGCAGCGCTATGAGCAAGCGCAATGGGCGTTTTTGCGAAGTTTGGCGCTCTTTTGTCGCCATGAAGATGTGCGCGGTGTGGCGTTTGCCCTGAACAACCTCGGCATTGTCAAGGAAATGGTGGGCGATTATGATCTCGCTGAACAGTGCTATCGGAACAGTGAAACCATTTTCGCACAGTTGGGCGACCACTGGGGGCGTCAATTGCCGTTGCTCAACCTGGGAGATTTGGCGATAGCACGCAACCAGTTGGAAGAAGCGCGCCGTGCTTATGGAGAAGCCGTCAGAAGCATACGCAAATTCGTCAACATGCCGCGTTTGTATTCGCTGATGAGTTGTGTCGCCGCATTGCTGGAAAAAGAAGGGTATATCGAAGACGCCATCACGTTGCACCTTTTCATTGCTTCACAACCCCCGACTGTTGTAGATGCCACCCATCATGCACGCTCCCGGCAGGCTTTGCGCGCCCTCTCCCAAAAGTGCCCCACTGTTCACATTGATACGAGCAAATCACCCGCCGTTCTGCGCCTTGAAGCGTTGTATGTGCTGACCAACCGTTTCCCACCGGAGCAAAAGTGATGCGCACGATAACCTTGCTTGATGGCGCCATGGGCACCATGTTGCAACAAGCCGGTTTGCCGCCCGGCACGCCTGCCGCGCTCTGGACGTGGACGCACCCGCTGGCGGTGCTGCGCGTGCATCGCGCCTATGTCGCCGCCGGCGCGCAGGTGCTCCTCACCAATACCCTGACAGCGCAACGCCCCTTCTTGGCGCCGTATGGATTGGCGCGCCAAGTGGACGCGCTCAATCGGCGTGCTGTGGCGCTCGCGCGGCGTGCCGCAGAGCAGGCGTCCCAGCCTGTGCGTGTGGCGGCTTCCCTGGGGCCACCGATAGACGAACAGGAAGAAGCGTTGCAAGCCCTTCTTGAACAAGCGCAGGCGCTGGTGGCGGCTGGTGCAGATTGGCTGTGGCTGGAAACACAGGTGGCGCTCGCCCCGCTTGTGCGTCTTGTTGACCGTTTGAGCATGTTCGCCCCATGCCCTATCGTCGTCACGTTCAGTTTTCATGCTAACGGGTGTACGGTTGATGGGGCGTCTCCCCGCGAAGTCGCGCAGACCTTGCACTCGCTGGGGGTGTTCGCGTTTGGCGCGAATTGCGGCGCAGGTCCCCGCGAAACGGAGCGCGTGATTGCCGAAATGGCCGACGCGACGCCCGATGCGCTGCTCGTCGCCAAAAGCAATGCCGGCTTGCCCCCCACCTATGCCACACCAGACGAGATGGCGGCGCACGCTCGCCGTGTTGCGCGGCTGGGCGCCCGCTTGATTGGCGGCTGCTGTGGCACAACACCGGCGCACCTGGCGGCTATGGCGCAGGCGCTGGATATGGGCATTGCGCAGCAACAGACATGACAAACATCAATTGACAAAAGACGTTGAACCTGCGAGCATAGCCGCGTGTGCAAAGGCTCTTTCACCGAACCATACTGAAAAAGGAGGCAACGATGCCCGTCGTCAAAACCAAACCCGTTCCAAGCGACCTTGAAATCGCGCAGTCTGCTGAACTCATCCCCATTCGCGACCTCGCCGCGACCTATGGCTTGGAAGAGGATGACCTTATCCTCTACGGCAAGTATAAAGCCAAGGTCCATCTCGACGTTCTTGAACGTTTGCAGAACCGCCCCGATGGCAAATACATCGTTGTGACGGCGATTACCCCCACACCGCTGGGTGAAGGCAAAACCACCACATCCATCGGCTTGGTGCAAGGCTTGGGGCAGTTGGGGCACAAAGCCGCTGTCTGTATCCGCCAACCCTCGATGGGTCCCACTTTCAGCATCAAGGGGGGCGCAGCCGGTGGCGGCTATTCCCAGGTTGTGCCCATGGAAGATTTCAACCTGCACCTCACGGGCGACCTGCACGCGGTCAGCGCCGCCCACAACCTGTGTGCCGCGGCGCTGGATGCGCGCATGATGCACGAACGCAACTACCCCGGCGACCGCTGGGCGAAGCGCACGCGTAGCGAAAAACATCCCAACGGCTTGCCGCGCCTGAACATCAACCCCTACACCATCACCTGGAATCGGGTGGTGGACGTCAACGACCGCGCTTTGCGCAACATTGTGGTGGGGTTGGGGGACAAATGGGACGGCTACCCGCGCGAGGCGGGGTATGACATTTCGGTGGCGTCCGAAGTCATGGCGATTCTCGCACTTGTCAATGGCAACAATTACCGCGAAGCCTTGCGCGATATGCGCACACGTATCGGGCGCATTGTGGTGGGCTACTCCTTCGAGGGCAAACCCGTCACCACCGAAGATTTGGGCGTCGCCGGCGCCATGACCGTGTTGATGAAGGACGCCATCCACCCCAACATCTTGCAAACGCTTGAAGGGCAACTTGCGTTCGTGCACGCAGGACCTTTTGCGAATATCGCCCACGGCAACAGTTCCATCGTTGCCGACAAAGTCGCCCTCAAACTCGCCGACTATGTCGTCACCGAAGCCGGCTTTGGCTCCGATATCGGCATGGAAAAGTTCTTCGACATCAAGTGTCGCGCATCCGGCCTGACGCCCAACGCTGTGGTGCTTGTGGCGACCATTCGTGCCTTGAAAATGCACGGCGGCGGTCCCAAAGTGGTGCCTGGCTACGAATTGCCGCGCGAGTACGTCGAAGAAAACCTCGAATTGGTGGAAAAAGGCGCCGCCAACCTCGTGCGCCACATCGAAATCGCCAAACTGTACGGCGTGCCGGTGGTGGTGGCTATCAACCGCTTCCCCACCGATACCGACGCCGAAGTCGCGTTGGTGCAAAAAATCGCGACCGACGCCGGGGCGCTGGCGGCAGTACCAACCACCCACTGGGCGGACGGCGGCGAAGGCGCGCGTGCCTTGGCGGAAGCCGTCGTCCAAGCGTGTGAGCAGCCGTCCAACTTCCGCTTTTTGTACGACCTCGACCTGCCGATCAAGGAGAAAATCCGCATCATTGCCACACAAGTCTATGGTGCGGCGGATGTGGAATTCAGCAGCGAAGCCGAACAGCAAATCAAAGCCTACGAGCAAAGCGGCTTCGGCAACCTGCCCATCTGTATCGCCAAAACGCACCTCTCGCTTTCACATGACCCCACGCTCAAAGGCGCGCCGCGTGGCTTCATCTTCCCCATCCGCGAAGTGCGCGCAAGCGTAGGGGCGGGGTTCATTTACCCGCTTGCCGGCGAAATGAAGACCATGCCCGGCTTGCCCGCAACACCCGCGTTCATGAATGTGGATATTGACGAGGATGGCAACGTGGTCGGCTTGTTCTAGTCTCGCCTCTTTTCAGAAGCCCTGACCGCTCCGTGATTGGTCAGGGCTTTTCTATTTGCAAGCGAAGGCATGACGCTTACACTTCGCAGCGCACACTTTTTTTCAAGGAGAAACGGCATGGCCTACTGGTGGCAAAAAGGCATCATCTACCAGATTTACCCGCGCAGTTTTCAGGATAGCAACGGGGATGGCATTGGCGACCTTCCCGGCATCATCCAGCGCCTGGATTATCTCGCCTGGTTGGGAGTGGACGCTATCTGGATTTCGCCCTTCTACCCCTCGCCCATGGCGGACTTCGGCTATGACGTGAGCAATTATACCGACGTGCATCCCATGTTCGGCACATTGGACGATTTCGACCGACTTGTCGAAGAAAGCCACCGTCGCGGTTTGCGTGTCATCATTGATTTTGTCCCCAACCATACATCCGACCAGCACCCATGGTTTCAGGAATCACGATCATCGCGCGACAACCCCAAGCGCGATTGGTACATCTGGCGCGACCCCGCCCCTGACGGCGGACCGCCAAACAACTGGTTGAGCCGCTTTGGGGGCGGTTCAGCCTGGGAATACGACGAACGCACCGGGCAGTACTACCTGCATTCCTTCCTCAAAGAACAACCCGACCTCAACTGGCGCAATCCAGAAGTGCGCGCAGCCATGCTCGATGTCTTGCGCTTCTGGTTGCGCCGGGGTGTGGACGGTTTCCGCGTGGATGTTTCTTTTCGCGTGATGAAAGACCCCTTGTTGCGCGATAACCCGCCCAACCCCAATTGGCGTGAAGGCATGGACCCCGCCGACCGCCTCATTGAGCGCTATTCCATGGATTTTGCGCCCGACATTCATCAATTCAACCGCTGGTTGCGCCAAACAGTTGAAGAATTTGGCAAAGATAAAGTGCTCATTGGCGAAATGGATTTGCCGTTTGAACGTATGGCGGCGCATTATGGGAAAGGGGATGAACTGCATTTGCCTTTCAATTTTCGCTTGCTCTTTTCACCCTGGAAGGCCGATGTTGTGCGACAACTGATTGACGAGTATGAACGTGTCTTGCCTGCACACGCCTGGCCGAATTGGGTGCTTGGCAATCATGACCAGCCGCGTATTGCCAGCCGTATTGGGCGCGAGCAAGCGCGTGTCGCCGCCATGTTCCTGCTCACAGTGCGCGGCACTCCGACCATGTACTACGGTGATGAAATCGGCATGGAGAATGTGCCCATTCCACCCGAACGAGTGCAAGACCCCTGGGAGCGCCTCGCGCCTGGCTTTGGGCGCGACCCTGCGCGCACGCCCATGCAGTGGGATGACAGCCCCAATGCGGGATTTTGCCCCCCAGGTGTCGAACCGTGGTTGCCGCTTGCCGAAAACTATCGCACCATCAACGTTGCCGCCCAACGCCACGACCCAACATCCATGTTGACCCTGACGCGGGCGCTGATTGGCTTGCGCCGCGCCGCACCGGCGCTCAACAGGGGGAGCATTCGCACACTTGACGCCCCCGACGGCTTGCTGGCCTACTTGCGCGAAGCGCCAAATGAGCGGTATCTCATCGTGCTCAACTTCACCGACCAACCCCAGGGTGCACTCCTGCCTGAAGCCTTTTCCTCGGCGAATATCGTGCTCTCCACCTATCTCGACCGCAACGAACTGGTGACCAACCGGGAATTGCGGTTGCGCCCGAACGAAGGCATAGTGGCTATGGTTTGAAAACGGGGGAGAAGGTGTGGCACAATCAAAAAAGCACCGACACGCAGTCGGTGCTTTTTGCTTCGTGGTGGGCTTACTTAGTGGACGCGAGTCACATTGACCGCGCGCGGCCCCTTGTCACTCGTTTCGATGCCAAACTCGACGGTTTCGCCTTCATCGAGATTGCGGAAGCCTTCACCTTCGATAGCGCTGTAATGCACGAAGATGTCGCGGCCACCGTTCTCAGGGGAAATAAAGCCGTAGCCCTTCTCACGGTTGAACCACTTGACGGTCCCACGTTGACGTTCGCTCATAAGACGTACTCCTTTTGTACTGAAAAGTTGGTGAAACGAGGACGCGTGCGGGGCCTCTAACAAAAAAGGCCAGCGCAGGCTGGCCGATGTAAGTCGAAACACCGCGGTACTGCGTCCAACGGGCACCACTATAGCATGAAGGGGTGAATCTGTCAAAAGCAATAAAAAAACGCCCCCGCAAAGCGAGGGCGTTTCTGAGCGTTCGGCATTACGCACGGCTAACGTTGACCGCGCGAGGCCCCTTGTCGCTCGTCCCAATGTCGAACTCGACGATTTCGCCTTCATCGAGATTGCGGAATCCGTCGCCATCAATGGCGCTGTAATGGACAAAGATGTCGCGGCCACCGTTGTCGGGGGTAATGAAACCATACCCTTTTTCACGGTTAAACCACTTGACGGTTCCACGCTGACGGTTACTCATAAGACTTGCTCCTTTGAAATGGAAACTTGATAAAACGTGGGACGAAGTACGTGGGGCCAGAAAACAAAACAACCGGCTGGCGCCGGTGCTGTACTGAAACTCCTGTACTGCATCCAACAAAAACAAGTATACACCCTTTTGTGTTTCTGTCAAATGCGCTCAAACACCTGGCTTGCTTGCTCGGCGCATGTACGTCATTGCCAGAATTGGATTGCGCGATACAATGGCAAACAGAGCGAAAGCCGAGCAACGACGAAAGGAGCATGAGATGCCATTTTATCGTCTTGCCGACCGGGCAACGCGCGATTTAGCCCCGGGTGTGGTTTTTCGCAGTTTTTGGGGCGACCAGATGACGGTGACCGTGGTGGAGTTTGAGCCGCATGCCGCCGTCCCCGAACATCGTCATCCTGCTGAACAGACGACGATTGTTATTGAAGGCAGCCTCATTTTCACGCTTGATGGTGAAACACGCACGTTGCGCCCCGGCGAGCTGGTTGTGGTGCCGGGCAATGTTCCTCATGCCGCAAAAGCGGGCCCCGAAGGTGCAAAAGTTGTAGATGCGTTTAGCCCTGCACGTCCAGAGTTGCATGGGGAATGAAAGGAGAGAGCCGTTTATGTTGAAAGCCTTGCAACGCTTGTTCAAGCAAGAACCGGAGGCCCCCACGGATGCGTTTGTAACTGTTGTGTCTGGTTTACCGCGTTCGGGGACTTCGATGATGATGAAAATGCTGGAAGCCGGCGGCTTGCCCTTGCTGGTGGACAATATCCGCCAGGCGGATGAGGACAACCCCAAGGGGTATTACGAGTTTGAGCGCGTCAAAGCCTTGCCCAAAGGTGATGTGGAATGGGTTTCACAGGCTCAGGGCAAAGCCGTCAAGATTATTTCGGTGCTGCTTCAACATTTGCCTGAAACGTACCACTACAAAATCATCTTCATGCGCCGCGACCTGGAAGAGGTGCTCCGTTCACAGCGCAAAATGCTCATCCGCCGCGGGCATGACCCCAACGAGCAGGATGACGATAAGTTGCGCGAACTCTACACACGCCACCTGGCGCAGATTGAAACGTGGTTGGCGCAACAGCCCCACATGGATGTTTTGTATGTCCCGTATGGCGAGATGGTTGCTCATCCACAGCCTTTTGCCGAAGAGGTGAACGCATTTTTGGGTGGGCATTTGGATGTCCAAGCCATGGTGGAGGTCGTTGACCCGACGTTGTATCGCAATCGAAAGCAGAATGCTTGAGACCAACGGTGGGTTGAGGTTTTGAAATCTTGCCCGCCGTCGAGTATGATACGCATTGAACAACCGACTGACACCGACGAGGAAGTACGGTGACGGATATCTTGCAAGCAGTTGCCGCAGGTCTGCCACTTTTTGCCGATTTGAATCGCGCTGATGTGATTTTGTATGAAGTGCAGCCTGGCGGCTCTTTTTTGGCAATTGAACATGCACGCCCACATTCGGTGCCGCCTGTGCATACCGTCTCTTTGGTTGGTCGGCAGGTGTCGCCTGGTGAGCAGGAGGCGCTGGATGAAGCATTCGCGCAGGAGCGCCCTGTTATTCGCCCGCGTGAACAACAGGGCTTCCGCTCGCATATCGTCCAGGAAGCCGTCCCTATTTTTGAGCAGGGGCGCATTGTGGGGGTGCTCTCTATTGAAAAAAGCCTCATTGAATTTGAACGCCACTTGACGCGCTCTTGGGTCTTTCGGCGCACGCTTTACGATTTGCGCGATATGCTTGTGCGGGGGCGGTTGAGTGGTTTGCAAGATATGTCGCCCTTTCGAGAGACCGACGGCTTGATGGTTGTCAATGAAAGCGGGCGCATTATCTACCTGAGCGGTTTGGGAACGCATTTGTATCGTCGGTTGCAGTACACCGAAGAACTGGTTGGACGCCATATTGAAGAACTGCAAACCGCCGACCCTGAATTGGTGATGCGCGCCTTTGAGCAGCGGTTGCCTTTTGAAGATGAGCGCCAGGAAGGGGACCGCATTTGGATTCGTAAAGTGATTCCGATTGTGGGGCCGCGCTGGCGCATGCGGTGGCCGGTGCGCCATTGGCAACCCACGCCCGTAGGACCCTGGAAGCGCCGCGTGGTGCTCATGGCGATTCACGATGCAACCAGCGCGCGCCGCAAAGCCGAACAGCAAGCGGTTCAGCGCGCCATGGTGCAGGAAATTCATCACCGCGTGAAGAACAATTTGCAGACGATAGCCTCGTTGTTGCGCATGCAATCGCGCCGCGTGCAGGACCCCCAGGCGCGCCAAATTTTGCAGGAAAGCACCAATCGTATCCTCAGTGTTGCCGTGGTGCATGAGTTTTTGTCTCAGCATGAGGGGATTTCTATCAATTTGCGTGATGTGGCGACGCGGATTACCCATCAAATGCAAGAAAGCGTCATCGCCCGCGAGCAACCTATCTCGTTCCGCGTTGAAGGGGCTTCCATTTTCTTGGCGCCGCAGCAGACGACGATTTGCGCGCTCGTCATCAACGAATTGTTGCTCAACGCACTGGAACATGGCTTTGAAGGGCGTGACCAGGGCGAGGTGGTTGTGGTTTTAGAAGATGAAGGGCATGATGTTGTGCTGCAAGTGCGCGACAATGGCGTAGGGCTTCCGCCGGACTTTGACTTGGAGCAGAGCAGTAGCCTGGGGTTGCAAATCGTTCGCACTGTGGTACAACAGGATTTGCGTGGGACGTTTCGGCTGGAAAACAATGCTGATGGGGAAGGCGCAACGGCGTTTGTGCGGTTCCCGAAAGCATTGCCGCAACATGACGATGAATTCTAAATCAAAATGCGTGGGGAGGATGAGCCTATGACTCGCAAACGTGTGGTGATTGCAGACGATGAGTCGATTATTCGCATGGACCTCAAAGAGATGCTCACGTCGCTGGGCTATCTCGTGGTGGGGGAGGCCAGCAACGGGCGTGATGCTGTGCGCCTGGCGCGTGAGTTGAAGCCTGATATCGTCATCATGGATATCAAAATGCCCGACATGGACGGCATTGAAGCGGCACGCATTTTGACGGAGGAACGCATTGCCCCGGTGGTGCTGTTGACGGCGTTCAGCCAGCGCGATTTGATTGAGCAGGCCAAAGAAGCCGGCGTGGTGGGCTATCTCATCAAACCGTTCCGCGAAAGTGATTTGACGCCCGTCATCGAAGTGGCGATGGAGCGTTTCCGCGAATTCCGCGAATTGGAAGAACAGGTGCAAGATTTGAAAGAGGCGCTGGAAACGCGCAAACTGGTGGACCGCGCCAAGGGGATTTTGATGGACCGCGACGGTTTGAAGGAAGCCGAGGCGTTCCGCCGTATTCAAAAGATGAGCATGAACACGCGCCGCCCCATGCGCGAGATTGCCGAAGCCATTATTTTGACATACGAAGCGGAGCAGGCGGAAAAGAAATCCTGACGGTTTGTCGGGTTGGGCGAGCTGAGTATACTCTCGCCCGCTTGGGGACGTGGCGGAATTGGCAGACGCGCATGACTTAGGATCATGTGCCGCAAGGCGTGGGAGTTCGAGTCTCCCCGTCCCCACTTGGCAACCTTCAAGCGTTTGAGAACCCCCGAAGGCGTCTTCGGGGGTTTTTGTTCATCAATCGAGCAGGTGCCGGTCAAACGCCGTCAACAGGGGGTATCATGCTTGGCAACAGATTGCGTATCGCCCGCCTTTTCGGCATACCGATTTACCTGGATGGGTCATGGCTCATCATTTTTGCGTTGGTTACCTACTCGCTTGCCGCCAGTTATTTCCCAAGCCTCTATCCGCGCTGGTCGTCGTTTACCTATTGGGGTGTGGCGCTTATCACCAGCGTGCTTTTTTTCCTCTCGGTGCTTGTTCATGAATTGGCGCATAGCCTTGTCTCGCTGGCGTTGGGGCAACGGGTGCGCGGAATTACGCTTTTCATCTTTGGCGGCATTGCCGAAATTGAAGAAGAGCCGCCGCGGGCGCTTTATGAGTTTTTGGTGGCGGTCGTGGGGCCCCTCACGAGTATGGCGATTGGCGTTGTGTCCCTCTTTGTGGGATGGGTGATTTTTTGGTGGCTGTGGCCTGTGCAGACCGTCCATGCGGTCTTGCGCTACATTGGCGTCCTCAATGTTTTGCTGGCGGTGTTCAACTTGTTGCCCGGCTTTCCGCTGGATGGCGGACGCATTTTCCGCAGTCTTGTCTGGGCGTTGACCGGTTCCTATCGGCGCGCGACGCAGATTGCCACAACAGTGGGCGAAGGGCTGGCGTGGCTCTTCATCATTGGCGGCGGTATTCTGGTGTTCAGCGGGCATGTGTTCGATGGAATATGGCTGGCGTTCATTGGCTGGTTCATTTTGAGCGCCGCGCGGGGTACGATGCAAGCCGTGGAGATGCGCCGCTTGTTGGAGCCGGTGCCTGTGGCGCAGTTGATGCGCACCACCTTGCCCGTCGTGGTCCCTTACCTGACGCTGGATGTGCTGGCAGATACAATTTTGAACACGGGACAGCGCGCTTTTTTGGTGCGCGACCCCCAAGAAGGACCACTTGGGATTGTGACGCTGAGCGATGTGCAGGGCGTGCCGGCTTCCCAACGGGCGGAGATGCGCGTTGCCGATGTGATGACGCCCTTCGATGCGCTGTTGACCGTCAAGCCGAGTGATTCGCTCTGGCAGGCGCTGGAACTCATGGCAAAGCATGATGTGCACCAGGTGCTGGTTGTGGATGAAACCGGCGAGATTGTCGGCGTGGTGCGCCGCAACGATATTTTGCGTTTCTTGCAATTGCAGGCTGAAACTCGTTTTGGAAGACCGGATGCCTCATGAATGTTGATGTCATAGACGTGAGCAAAACGTTCAATGATGAACCGTATGCCGCTGTGGGTCCCGTGACGTTGCACGTGCCTTCAGGGCAATTTGTCGCGTTGGTCGGACCGAGCGGCTGCGGTAAATCCACACTCCTGCGGCTCATTGCCGACCAGTTTCCGCCGACGACGGGCAAAATCTTGCTGGATGGACGCCCCCCGCGCGAAGCCCGCCGACGCAAGGCGATTGCCTGGATGGCACAGCAACCCGCCTTGTTCCCGTGGGCGACCGTTTTGGAGAATGTGCGGCTGCCATTGCGCGTCAATCCGACCGCGGAGCAGCATTCCCTTTCGCCTGAGGCGTTGCTGGAAATGGTGGGGTTGTCTGACTATGCCGAGGCGGCGCCGCAAACGCTCAGCGGCGGTCAGCAACAACGTGTCGCCCTGGCGCGCACGTTGGCAACCGGCGCGCGGCTCTGGCTCATGGATGAACCGTTTGCCGCCCTCGACGAGTTGACGCGCGAACAGTTGGCGGATGATGTCCTGCGGTTGTGGGAAGCGTTTCGCCCGACGGTGCTGTGGGTGACTCACCATGTGCCCGAAGCGGTGCGCTTGGCGGAGCGTGTGGTGGTGTTGAGCGACCGACCGGGACGCATTCGGGCGGATATCCCAATAGCCTTGCCGTATCCGCGTGATGAAACGACGCCCGAAGCGGCGGAGATGGTGCGGCGCATTCGGCAGGTCTTGCGTGAGGAGAAATCAGCAGGTGGGTGAGGCGATGTACCTGTTTGTGTACGGCACACTCCTGAGCGACCAACCCAATCACAGATTGTTGCGCCCTTTTATTGACCCGGAGCAGACGCTTACGGCTGTTTTGCCGGGCGCAGTTTTGCATGATGCCGGCGCATACCCGATGGCTGTGCGCGGCGTGGGGCGCGTGTTGGGCGAAGTCGTGTGGGTGCGCCCCGAATGTGCGGATGAGGCGCTCGCGCAATTGGATGCGTATGAGGATGTGGCCGGCGGGCTGTACACACGTGAAACGGCAACCGTCATCACGCCATGCTGCGGCCCGATTGTGGATGCTTGGGTCTATTGGGGCAACCCACACATTGCGGCGCGCTACCCGCGTATCCCTTCCGGCGATTGGCGCGCCCATGTGCGCCGCAAGCGGTTTTCCTGAAAGAACGAACACGCCCCCGTGAGTGGGGGCGTGTGGTTTATTCGCGCGATTTGGCGAGTTGTTGCAGCCGATAGAGCAGATTCAACGCTTCCAGCGGTGAGAGTTCATCCACGTTGATCTGTTTCAACTCTTCTTCCACGGGCGACGGCTCCGGTTCGGCAAAGAGCGGCAATTGCGTCGCCCCCGCCACGAGCGAGCGCACACGTTCGCGATGTCCACCCGGCGCGCGAGCTTCGGCTTCCAGGTCGGCGAGAATTTCTTGCGCCCGTTTGATGACGCTGCGCGGCAAGCCGGCAATCGCCGCCACGTGGATGCCATAACTGCGGTCGGCGGCGCCGGGCACAATTTTGTGCAGGAAAACCACGCGCCCTTCTTCTTCCACCACCGCGACATTGTAGTTGCGCACGTGCGGCAGGCGTTTTTCCAGCTCGGTGAGCTCATGGTAATGCGTCGCGAAGAGCGTGCGACTGCGCAGTTTGGGGTTGTTGTGGATGTACTCCACCACCGCCCACGCAATGCTGATACCGTCGTACGTGCTGGTGCCGCGCCCGATTTCGTCCAGCACCAACAGCGAGCGATTGGTGGCGTGGTTCAGAATGTTGGCTGTTTCCACCATTTCCACCATGAAGGTGCTTTGCCCACGGGCGATTTCATCGTGCGCCCCCACACGTGTGAAAATGCGGTCCACCAACCCGATGTCGGCTTCGTCGGCGGGAACGAATGAACCAATTTGCGCCATGAGAACGATAAGCGCAACTTGACGTAAATACGTGCTTTTTCCCGCCATGTTGGGACCGGTGATGATGTGGATAAACGCCTCGCCGGAGATTTCCGTATCGTTGGGGATGAAGGGTTCGTCCTTCATCATCACTTCGACGACAGGATGCCGCCCGTTGACAATGCGGATGGCGTCGCCGTCGTGCAGGCGCGGGCGCACATAGCGGCGGCGGACGGCGACTTCGGCAAGCGCGCTGAACACGTCCAGCCGTGCCAGCAGGCGGGCGGTGCGGAGCAGGCGCGGGGCTTGCGCCGCCACCTGTTGCATGACTTGCTCGAAGAGGCGGTTTTCAAGGTCCAACTGGCGCTCTTCGGCGTTCAGCACCAGTGTTTCGTACTCCTTCAACTCCGGCGTGATGTAGCGCTCTGCGTTGACCAGGGTTTGCTTGCGGATGTACTCGTCGGGCACGAGGTGCGTGTTGGCTTTGGTGACTTCGATGTAATAGCCAAACACCTTGTTGTAGCCCACCTTCAGCGATTTGATGCCGGTGCGCTCCCGTTCGACCTGTTCCAGGCCGGCAATCCACTCACGGGCGTGGCGTGATTTTTCGATGAGGTCTTGCAATTCGTTGGAGAACGAGGGGCGAATGAAGCCCGTTTTGGCGCGTGTGCTGGGTGGGTCGTCCACCAGCGCGGCGTCGAGCAGGGCGAGCACGTCTTCGGCAACGTCCAGCCGCTCGGCTTCCAGCGGCTTGGGCACAGGGCGTCCGAGGCTTTGCTGGCGTTCGGCAAGGTCGGCGACGATGGCGCGCACGTCGGGCAAACGGCGCAAGGTTTCGCGCATGGCGCCTAATTCGCGGGGGGTTGCCAGCCCGCTGACTACGCGGTTTGTCAGGCGTTCCAGGTCGCCAATGGTTTTGAGGGTCTCGCGGAGCGCCATGCGCTGTTCGGTCTGTGTGTAGAAGGCTTCGACCGCGTCGAGTCGTGCTTCAATAGCGTCGCGGTTGAGCAAGGGTTGGTTGAGCCAGCGGCGCAGCAGGCGGCCGCCCATGGGCGTGTGGGTGGCGTCGAGGACGTTGAGCAGGGTGGTGCGCTTTTTCTGGTCGCCGATGCTTTCGGTCAGTTCGAGGTTGCGGCGTGTGGCGGCGTCCAGGGTCATGAAGTGGTCGGTGCTGTAGGTGTAGAGTTGTCGCAGTTGCGCCAGCGCGTTGCGCTGGGTTTCTTGCAGATATTGCACAATCGCCCCCGCCGCCCGAATAGCCGCGGGCTTTTGCTCGCACCCGAAGCCGTCGAGCGTCCGCACTTCAAAATGATTGAGAAGCGCCTGGCGCGCCGTTGAGGTCTCCCAATGCCAGGCGTCGTACTCGGTTGTGCGGAAACCACCCTCGCGGCGTTCGGCGGGGCGTGCGCCCTTGATCATGCGTTCGCGCTCGGCGGGCACCAGCACTTCGGCGGGTTGCAGGCGTTCGAGTTCTTCTTGCACGCGGCGTTCCAGTTCGTCGAGCGTTTCACCCACAATTTGCGTGACGGCGAATTCGCCGGTGGTGATGTCCACATACGCCAGCCCTGCGCGTGTGTGCTCCGGTTCGCGGATGAGGGCGACGAGGTAGTTGTTGCGGCGGGCGTCGAGCATGTCGGGTTCAATCACCGTGCCCGCCGTCACCACGCGCGTGACTTCGCGCTTCATAAGGGTACGCCCATCGGCTTCGCCAACCTGCTCGGCAATCGCGACTTTGTAGCCTTTTTCAATCAACTGGGCGATGTATTGCTCGGCGGCGTGGTAGGGGACGCCTGCCATAGGCACGCGTTGCCCTTTGGCAACGTTGCGGCTGGTGAGCGTCAATCCCAGTTCACGGGCGACGATTTCGGCGTCGTCGTCAAAGGTTTCGTAGAAGTCGCCCAGCCGGAAGAAGACGATGGCGTCCGGATATTGGGCTTTGATTTGCAAGTATTGGCGTCGGACAGGTGTCACTTTGGATGTGCTCATGGGCTCGTTGAATGTGTGTGGTTGGTTGTTTGGCGATGCCTCATATCGTATTGGCTCTGGCGTTGCTGGCAAGCCAACACAAAAGCGGGAGCGCTGTGGCTCCCGCTTGGTGGGCATGTGGGCGCGGGCTCAGCCGCCCGCGGCTTGCACCAGCCAGGTTACCGTTTGTGGGAAGAGAATGGTGATGATGAGCGCCGCACCTTGCAGGAACATGAAGGGAATCGCGCCCTTGTGAATGTCAATCGTTTCAACTTCTTCCGGCGCCACGCTTTGCAGATAGAAGAGCGAGAAGCCCACCGGCGGCGAGATAAACGCCATGTTCAGGTTGATGGCCATCATCACACCAAACCAGACGAGGTCAACGCCCAGTTCCATCGCGGCGGGCACAAAGAGCGGCATCGCGATAAACGAAATTTCGATGAATTCCAGGTTGATGCCGAGCAAGAAGACGGCGATGTTCGCCACGATGATGAAGCCCCAATAGCCGCCCGGCAGGTTCGTCAGCAGTTGGGTGACGTAGCGTTGCCCGCCAAGCCCGTCAAAGACCAGCCCGAAGTAGGTTGACGCAAAGAGAATCATGATGACAAGTGCGGTAATGTTGGCGGTGGATCGTGCGGCCTCTTTGATGAGTTGCCAAGAGAGATTGCGGTTGAGTGCGGTCAGCAACACCGCCCCAGCCGCACCGACGGCGCCCGCTTCGGTGGGCGACGCAATACCGAAGAAGATACTCCCCAACACGGCAAAGATGAGCAGCAACGGCGGCATCATCACAAAGAGCACGCGGCGCACCAACGCCCAACCGCGCACCGTGCGGGCTTCTGGGGGCAGCGGCGGGGCTTTTTCGGGTTGCAGGAAAGCAATCACCAGCACATAGAGCGCGTACAAACCCGAAAGAATCAGGCCGGGGATGAGCGCCCCCAGGAAGAGATCCCCCACTGAGACGCCAATCTGGTCGGCGAGCACCACCAGCACCAAACTCGGCGGGAGCAACTGCGCCATCGTCCCCGACGCCACAATCACACCCGTGGCGAGTTTGTGGTCGTAGCCGTAGCGCACCATCACCGGCAGCGAAAGCAGCCCCATGACAATCACTGTCGCGGCAACCACCCCCGTCGCGGCGGCAAGCAACGTCCCCACAATGACCACCGCCAGCGCCAGCCCGCCGGGGAGTGGGCCCATGAGAATGCCAATCGTTTCCAGCAATTGCTCGGCCAGCCCCGACTTCTCGAAGACGGCGCCCATGAAGACGAAAAAGATGATCGCCAGCAACGTAAAGTCCGACATGGTGCCAAACCAGCGGTTTGGCAGCACACGGAGCAAGTTTGTATCCAGTGCTCCCACCAAAAAACCAATCACGCTGAACAGAATGGCGGTTCCTGCAAATGAAAAGGCCACCGGATAGCCAATCATCAACAGGAAGAAGAAGAACACGAACATGGAAAGGGCGATCCAACCAAAAACGGGATTGACAGGCATAGTTGGCACCTCGGGTTGTGATTGTTCAAAGCCGATTATTCAATGCGCAACGGTTCTTCGTGTTCTTCCGGTGCGCCGATAGCCAAAATCCGCTCGTTATCGGTGATGACGCCGTACAACTTGATGAGTTCGGAGATTGTTTGCAACAGCAACGTCACAAACGCCACGATGATCATCGTTTTCAGCGGCGCACGGGGCAGCCCGCCGGGGTCGGGTGAGGTTTCATTCAAACGCCACGAGAAGAGCACAGGGTCAATGGTAACGTAAATGCCAAGAATGGTGAACGGGATGAGGAAGAAAATGTGCCCCCAGAAGTCAATCAACGCCTGGCGCTTTTTCGGCCATTTGGCGTAGAGGAAGTCCACGCGCACGTTGATACCATGTTTCAGAATGTAGGCAAAGCCAAAGAAGAAGACCAGCGAGAACAAATACCACTGCAACTCGATGTAGAGGTTGGAGGAGAGTTGCGTTTCCATGAAGCGCCCGAGATAGCGTGCAACGACGTTGTAGAAGCCGATGATGACCGTCAGGATGACTAGCATTTGTGAAAGCCAGCCCAAGGCTTCGGAGAGCGCGTCCACGGCTTTGACATACCATTCAATGAAGCGCATCGCTGCACCTTCCTTAGCATGTTTGCTCGTTGACAGGTGTGCCCGTTCACCATCTGGGGAAACCGCGCCCATCATACAAAATCTTGTGTGCGATGGCAAGCGTGTGGCTTGTTTTTCGGAGCGTGAACATACAGGCGCATCGGCTTGCCTCTTCCGCTATCCTGGCTATGTTCATTCTGTTGGCGGAGCAGCAGACAAATCACCCATGATGAGGAGAAGAAGCCAATGCCATCATCGTTGCGACGTGGAAAAGGCAAGTTGGAGATTGATTGGGAAGAGATGGAAGCCATCGAAGCCGAGCACCGCGCTGGACGGGGCTTGTTCGGCGGCGACCCCTACTTGCGCCATGCCCGCAACCCGCACGTTCCCCCCGAACCGGCGCGCTGGTTTTGCCTGGCGCAGGCGTCGGATGAGCATCGGGCTCGTTTGCGCGATTTCCTCACCAGCGCCCCGTCGGAGTTGGAGATTGGCGCGGGGGATGGGCGTTTCATCGTCGAATGGGCATCCATGCATCCTGAGCGCCATTTTCTGGCGTTTGAAGTGCGCGGGCGGCTGGTGCACACCATGTACCGCGCCATTGAAGAGCGCGGCTTGACCAACGTGTGGGTGTGCGATGATGACGCCCGCGCCGCTATCCCCGAGATTGTGCCGCCGGGTAGTATCGAGGTCATCCACATTCTCATGCCCGACCCCTGGTGGAAACAGCGGCACGCGCGCTGCCGCCTCTTCAGCCTGCATATGCTCAGCATTCTGGCGCAGGCGCTCAAACCGGGCGGCATTCTGCGCTTCGAGAGCGACGTCGAAGGCTACCCGGAGTTTCTGGATATGCTCATCGAGCGCCATCCCGACTTTGAACCGCACGACCCGGCGTTGGCGGAACGGTTCGCCAATATCCCGCTCACCACACGCCAGCAATGGTGTGTGGAACATGGCGTGCCCATCTTTCGGCGTTTCTACCGCCGCCGTGCATCAGGCGCGCCGGCAGAAGCGCAACCGTGATACACGTTGCTCTTTCAGCCTACTCGTTGTATCTTTTGCCCGCTTTGCCTTGACAATCAACCAGCGAACCATCGCGAGGTGAAACCTATGACACAACCCAAAGATCCCTTTGGCTGGTCAAAACGTCCGTACCCCCGCTTGTTCATTCCGGGACCCACAGAAGTGCGCCCGGAGGTCTTGCAAGCCCAAGCCGAATTGATGATTGGGCACCGCACCAAAGACCTGGAAGACCTCTTCGCAGCCATTCAGGCGCAATTGCGCCGTCTCTATGAAACAAAGTACCGCGTCTTCGTCACCGCGTCGTCCGGTATGGGGCAACAAGAAGCCGCCATCCGCAACGGGGTGCGCGACCACGTGATTTGTTTCGTCAATGGGGCGTTCAGCAAGCGCTGGTCGGAGGTGGCGGCAGGCTGCGGCAAGCGAGTGACCCGCGTTGATGTGGAATGGGGGCAAGCCATTACCCCCGACCTGGTAGCCGACGCCCTGCGCACACATGGACCCGCCGACGCCATCACCGTGGTCCACAACGAAACCAGCACGGGCGTGCTCAGCCCCGTCGGCGAGATTGCCGCCGTCGTGCGGGAGATTGCTCCTGACACTTTCATTTTCGTGGACGCGGTCAGTTCCTTTGCCGGTACGCGCATTCCCTTCGACGAATGGGGGCTCGATGTCTGCCTCACGTCGTCGCAAAAAGCCCTTGCCTGCCCGCCGGGCTTGGCGTTGGCGGCGGTGAGCGACCGTGTGTTGGAACGCGCCAAGACCATTGAAGGGCGCGGCTGGTACTTCGACTACCTGTTGCTCGAAAAGTACCTGCAACGCAACACCACCCCCTCAACGCCGGCGATTTCCCTGTTGCGCGCCTTGCATGTTCAACTCACCTACATTCTCGATGAAGAAGGACCCGCCAACCGCTACGCCCGCCATGCCGAACTGGCCGAAATGACCCGCGAATGGGCGTTGTCGCGGGGGTTTGGCTTGTTCGCTGCGGAGGGCTATCGCTCGCCCACGGTGACAACCGTTGCCAACACGCGCGGCATTGACGTGGGCGCGCTCAACACATTCTTGAAATCGCGCGGTATGGTCATCTCCAACGGGTATGGCGATTTGAAAAACAAGACCTTCCGCATCGCCCACATGGGGGATACAACGCGCGAAGAAATGCAGTACCTGTTAGAAACGATTGACGAGTTCCTGGGTGGCTGAAACAACACCCATCCCTTCAATCGCATAACGCCAGAACAAGGAGGTTGCATGAGCGAGCAAAGACGCCCGCGTGTTTTGATAGCCGATCCAATCGCCGAAGAAGGCGTGGAACTGTTGCGCCAGTACTTTGACGTGGACGTGCGCGAAGGGCTGACGCCCGAAGAACTGGAAGCCATCATTCCCAACTACGAAGCCCTGATCGTGCGGAGCGCAACGCGCGTTACATCGCGCATTATCGAGGCCGGCCGTCGGCTGCGTGTGATTGGGCGTGCCGGCACCGGCCTCGACAACATTGACGTGAGCACCGCGCGCGCGCTGGGGGTGGAAGTGCTGAACTGCCCCGGCGCAAACAGCGTCGCCGTCGCCGAACACACCATCGGGCTTATGCTGGCGTTGGCGCGCCACATTCCCGCCGCCGACCACAGCATGAAAGAAGGGCGCTGGGAGAAAAAGCGCTTCAAGGGCACATCGCTGGATGGGAAGACGCTGGGCATCATCGGCTTTGGGCGGATTGGTCGCCAGGTGGCAAAGCGCGCCAAAGCGCTGGGAATGCGTGTCCTGGTCAACCAGCCGCGGCTGACGCCCGAACTGGCGCTTGAAGCCGGCGTGACGCCGGTTGATCTGCCCGACCTGTTGCGCGAAAGCGACTTCGTCAGCCTGCATGTGCCCTGGCGGCCTGAAAACGAAAACCTGATTGACCGTGAAGAACTCGCCTTGATGAAGCCCACCGCCTACCTGATCAACACAGCACGCGGCGGTATCGTCAACGAAGAGGCGTTGCTCGAAGCCCTGAATGAGGGGCGTATTGCCGGCGCGGGGATTGACGTCTTCAAGGAAGAGCCGGCGCTTGACCACCCGCTGGCAAAACATCCCAAAGTGGTGGCGACCCCCCACATTGGCGCCAGCACCGTCGAAGCCCAAAAGAACGCCGCCATCGAAATCGCCGAGAAAATCATCGAATTTTTGGGCGGTACGGGGAGCGTCGCCGAAACGCTTTCCCTGCAAATGGTCGAACTGAGCAAGGTCGTGCCGCATGAAGGCGTTGACCCCAAGCGCGTTGAACGTCTGGCGCGCGCTATCGAAGCCGACGGCCGCCTTGCCAACCCGCCCGTCGTGGCCGCCTGGCAAGACAAATACATCGTGCTTGACGGCGCGACCCGCACCACCGCGCTCAAAGAACTGGGCATTCCGCACATCGTCGTGCAAGTGGTGGACCCCAACCGCGCCGACGTGGCGTTGCACACCTGGTATCATGTGGTGAGCGGACCGTCTGCCGAAGCGTTCCTCGACACCATTCAGCGCGTTCCCGGCTTGGTGCTGGAACCGGTGGCGGACAAAGCCACCGCCGAAAGCGCCCTGCGTGAGCGCCAGGCGCTTGCCTACCTGGTGTTGCGTGATGGGCGCCACTTGCTGGCACGCCTGGCGGACGAAACCAGCGACGCGCTCGACGTGCTCAACGCCATGGTCGAAGCCTACACCGACTGGGGCGAAGTTGACCGCACGTTGACCACGGACATGAACACGCTCACGCGCACCTATCCCGAAGCGGTCGCCCTGGTTATCTTCCCGCAGTTTACACCTGATGAAGTGCTGGCGATTGCCGGGCGTGGGCGGCGCTTGCCGCAGGGCATTACGCGCTTTGTGATTCCGGGGCGCGTCTTGCGCCTCAACGTCCCGCTTGACGTATTGCGGAGCGATGAACCCTTGCCCGCCAAACGCCGCTGGCTCGACCAGTTCGTGCGCGAAAAATTGGAGCGCCGTCGTGTGCGCTACTACCAGGAACCGGTGATTTTGCTGGAAGATTGAACGCCCATGAAAGGATGAAGCATGGCGTTTTGGCGCGTCGAAACCTACACAGTCGCCTTTGCTCGTGAAACAACCGAGCAAATCGGCGCGGTTCGCGTGCGTCAACAAGCACCGTGGGAAGCCGAAGTGGCTGACGTTAGCGTCGTCTCGCCGCACGCTTCGGCTTCCCCCTTCGACCACTTTGAAGCGTTGACGGCGCAGTTGGCGGAGCACGGGTGGCGTCCGCTGGTGTGCGGGGCGTGTGTCCACTTCCGCCGCCCTTTCGATGACGCCCCCGACAACTGGAAAGGCGTCTGCACGTGGGGCGAACCGGAAGACCCCGTCTACATCCCCACGCCGCGCGCGCTCCTCGCCCCCGCCTGTCATCGCTTCATGTTTCGCGAGACGCCCATGGAGATTGTGCCCGCCGATGAGCCGATTGCCGCCTCGGCGTCTACACGCGCGGATACCGAAGCCACCATCGCCATTCAAGCCTCGGACGCGCCTCACGCCTCGCTTTGGCAACGGTTCTGGCAGTGGGTCAAGCGTCTCTGGCAGTCGCCCGCCCCCGCCGAAGAACCCTTTTCGCATGTAGGACCACGGTGCCCAACGTGTGGCGTGCACACCGTGGTGGACGCTCGTTTGACGTGCGGCGGTGGGCAAACGGCTGTCGTCTGCACGCTCTTCCACTGCACCCACTGCGAAACAACCTTTTTCGACACCTGGAATGAAGCGCTCGTCGAAACAGCGCCCCAAGAAGCCGCCCGTCTCTACGTCATCCCCCCTTCACTGGCGAACGTGGCGGTGCGAATGTGGCGCTCATGTGCGACGCCCCACAACCACACATGCGATTGTCAGGCGCACCGTTGGTTTGCCCACTTTGGGCAGTTCTTGTATCAAGAAGGCCGCCGTATCGAACCCCGAACACATGTGTCCACAATCTGAAACAGTGCGGAGGAGGCAACGATGCCCTACGGATATCACGGAACGATTTTGCACGTCAACCTGACGACCGGCGAATACCATATCGAACACCCCAATGAGGCGGTGTATCGCACCTACATGGGGGGCAGTGCGCTGGGGCTCTGGTACATCCTGCGCGAGGTCAAGCCCGGCACCGACCCGTTGGGTCCCGACAACGTGTTGACGTTCAGCAACAGCGTGCTGACTGGAACACCGGTACACGGACAGAGCCGCACCACCGCCAATGCCAAAAGCCCCCTCACCGGCGGCATTGGCGATTCACAGGCGGGCGGCTTCTGGCCGGCTGAACTCAAATTTGCCGGCTTCGACGCCATTGTCATTCGCGGGCGCGCCCCCAAGCCGGTCTATCTCTGGCTGCATGACGGCGCCGTTGAACTCCGTGACGCCACGCACTTGTGGGGGCTCGATACGGGCGAAACCATGCAGCGCATTCGCGAAGAACTGGGCGACCACCGTATCGAAGTGGCGGCGATTGGTCCCGCCGGCGAAAACCTGGTGCGCTATGCCGCCATCATGAACATGGCGAACCGCGCTTTTGGGCGCACAGGCATGGGCGCGGTCATGGGTTCCAAGAACCTCAAAGCCATTGCCGTGCGCGGCAAGCAGCGCCCCGCCCTGTTCGACAAAGACCGCGTGCTGGAACTTTCACGCTGGGGGCGCGACCACGTGGAAAACATCGGCGCGCTTGCCAAATACGGCACCTCGGTTGTGGTCAAGGCGCAAAATTACGTGGGCGGCTTGCCCACGCGCAACTATTCGCGCGGCGTTTTCGAGCATGCGAAAGAGATTTCAGGCCAAACCATGTACCACACCATCCTGGTTGACCGCGACACCTGCTATGCCTGCGCCACCAAATGCAAGCGCGTCGTCGAAGTCAAGGAGGGACCGTACACCGTTGACCGCTTGTACGGCGGTCCCGAATACGAAACGATTGCCACATTCGGCTCTTACTGTGAAGTGGGCGACCTGAAAGCCATTGCCAAAGCCAACGAACTCTGCAACCGCTATGGGTTGGATACCATCTCCGCCGGCGCGACCATCGCCTGGGCAATGGAAGCCTTTGAGAATGGCGCGCTCACGCTGGAAGAGACCGACGGCATCGAACTGCGCTTTGGCAACGCCGACGCCATGTTGCAGGCGCTGGAAGCATTGGCGCACCGCCGCGGCACGCTGGGCGATTTGCTTGCTGAAGGGTCGGCGCGCGCGGCGCAGCGCATTGGGCGGGGCAGTGACGCCTTTCTGATTACGGTGAAAGGGCAAGAAGCGCCCGCGCACATGCCCCAAATCAAGCGCAGTCTGGGGCTCATCTACGCCGTCAACCCCTTCGGCGCCGACCACCAATCCAGCGAGCACGATACCTCGTACATGCCCAAATCCAGCAAGCGCGACCTGGAACGCCTCGCCATGCTGGGCTTGACCAGCCCGCAAGACCTCGACGCGCTCAACCGCGAAAAAGTCGAATTTGCGCTCAAAACGCAATACTTCTACTCGGCGCTCGACACGTTGGGCTTGTGCCAGTTTGACTGGGGACCCGCCTGGCAACTCTACGGTCCCGAACACCTTGCCGACTACGTCAATGCCGTGACCGGTTGGGACGTGACGCTGGATGAACTGATGACCGTGGGGCGGCGGCGCTTGAACATGTTGCGGGCGTTCAACGCGCGTGAAGGCATTGGGCGCGACGCCGACAAACTGACGAAGCGCCTGCACCAAATGCTCACTGACGAACCCAACAACGGCTTGCAAATCACCCCCGAAGAACTTGAACAAGCCAAAGACCTTTACTACGAAATGGCGGGTTGGGATACGCGCACCGGCTACCCAACCGCCGAAACCCTGGCGGCGCTCGGTTTGGAGTGGATTCCAGGGTTGCCTTGACCAACCAACACCAGAAGGAGCCTTCTATGCCAACGTGGGGTGTTCACACAACCGCCATTCATGCCGGTGAAGAAGAAGGGGTGGCCGACGTTGCGCCACCCATTCATGTTTCCAGCTCGTTTCGGTTTTCATCGGCGGAAGAAGCCGCCCAAGCCTTTGAAGTCGAAGACCGCTACATCTACACACGGTGGAACAACCCCACCATCAACCAGCTCGAAGCCAAGGTCGCGGCGCTTGAAGGCGGCGAAGCCGCGCTCGCGGCGGCGTCCGGCATGGCGGCGGTCAGCACAGCCGTGCTCACTGCGGTGCAAGCCGGCGACCACGTGGTCGCCAGCACGGGGCTCTACGGCGGGACGCTGCACTTCCTGCGTGAAACGTTGCCGCGCTACGGCGTGGCGGTTTCATTCGCCACCGCCACCGACGTGAGCGCCTTTGAATCTGCCTTGCGTCCCGATACGCGCCTCATTTACCTTGAATCGCCCAACAACCCCGCGTTGGAACTCAACGACATTGCCGCCATCACAGCGCTGGCACGCGAGCGGGGCATTCTCACCATGATTGACAACACCTTTGCCACGCCCATCAACCAGAAGCCGCTGGCGCTGGGCGTGGACGTCGTGGTGCACTCCGCCACGAAGTACTTTTGCGGACATGGTGATGCGCTCGGCGGCGTGATTGTCGGCGCGCGCGACTTCATCGAGCGGGCGCGCAAGGAGACCCTGCGCCACTTTGGCGGCAACATTTCGCCTTTCAACGCCTGGCTGATTGCGCGCGGCATGCAGACCTTGCCGTTGCGCGTGGCACGCCACAACGAAAACGCCCTGCGCCTTGCCGAATGGCTCGCCGAAGACCCCCGCGTCGCCTGGGTGCGGTATCCGTGGCACCCCTCGCACCCCCAGCACGACCTCGCCCGCCGGCAGATGCCGGGCGGCGGCGGCGGTGTGGTGGTCTTTGAAGTCAAAGGGGGCTTGCAGGCGGGTATGCACCTGCTCGACCGGGTACGCCTGTGCACACAAGCCGCCAGCCTTGGTGATACGCATACGCTCATCTCGCACCCGGCGAGCACGATGCTGGCGCATGTCCCGCCCGAAGTGCGCCGTGCGGGCGGCGTCAGCGATGGGCTGATTCGGCTGGCGGTGGGCTTGGAGGACGTGGAAGACATCATCGCCGACCTGGACCAGGCGTTGGGAAAAACGCCTTGAACCGTTCCGCGAGAAGTGATTGGAGACCGACGATGGTCAAAGAGAACCTGTTTCGTCTGTTGGCAGAACTTGTCGCCATCAATTCCGTCAATCCGACGTTGGCGCGAGGACCGGGGGAACGCGCCATCGCCCAAAAAATCAGGGAGCACCTCACTTCTTTGGGCATATCGCCCGACGTGAACACCTTTGCCCCCAAGCGCGCCAATGTTGCGGCGGTGGTGCCGGGGCGTGGTGAAGCCCCGCCCTTGCTGTTGAACGCCCACATTGACACGGTGGGCGTGGGTGGCATGCCCAACCCGTTCACCTTGCGGCAAGAAGGCGACCGCTGGTACGGACGCGGCGCGTATGACATGAAGGGCAGCGTCGCGGTGATGCTGGCGCTGGCGGAAGCGTGGGTTGCGTCGCCGCCGCCCGGTGACATTTACCTGACCTTTGTCGCCGACGAGGAAGACCGCAGTTTGGGGATGGAAGTGCTCATTCGCGAATGGTTGCCGCGCTACGCCCCGCCGGCGGGGGCGATTGTGCTGGAACCGACCGAAGAGCAGTTGGGCGTTGCACACAAAGGGTTCGCCTGGCTGGAAATTGAGGTGCAGGGGGTTGCGGCGCATGGCAGCCGCCCCGATGAAGGCGTGGACGCCATTTTGCCGCTTGGGTTGGCGTTGAACGAGTTGCGCGCCATTCAGGAGGAGTTGGCGCACCGTGCGCCTCATCCGCTGTTGGGGCGCGCCTCGTTGCATGCGTCCATCATCGAAGGGGGCGAGGCGTGGTGTGTCTATCCCCCGCGGGCGCGCCTGGGGTGGGAGCGGCGCACCTTGCCGGATGAATCGCTGGATGAGATTCGCACCGAGTTGGAACGTGTGTTGGCGGCGGTGTTGCGTCCACCGAGCCGCCACACGGCGCTGGCGCGTGTGGTGTTTGCGCGTCCCCCCCATCAGGTGAACCGCACGGCGTGGCCTGTGCGCTTGCTCAAAGCCGCAGGGGTTGAAGAAGAAGCAGGCATGGCCTACTGGACCGATGCGGCGCTCCTGCGCGAAGCCGGTATCCCCACCGTGCTTTATGGTCCCGCCGGGCATGGTGCGCACGCCGACGATGAATGGGTGAGCGGCGAAAGCCTGGTGCGTGTGTATGAAACGCTGCAACGCGCGGCAGCACAGATGGCGGAGGTTTCAGCATGAGCCGCGCGACGCCGATTTTGGGCACGCTCATCTACTGCGTTCGCGATGGACGGGTGTTGATGCTCTACCGCCATAAAGAGCCTAACCTGGGGTTGTGGGTTGCGCCGGGGGGCAAAGTCGAGCATGGCGAAGCGCCGATGGAGTGTGCGCGGCGCGAACTGCTTGAAGAAACAGGGTTGGTGGCGCATTCGCTGACCTTTCGCGGTCTGGTCACCGAAGTGTCCCCGCGCCCCGATTGGCATTGGATGCTCTTCATCTACGTGACGCATGACTTTTCGGGCACAGTACAGGCGGATGAACGCGAAGGGCGCTTGCGGTGGGTGCCGATTGAGGACATCGCCGCGTTGCCGCTTCCCCAAGCCGACCGTGTTTTCACCCCCCACGTGCTCGATATGCAGGCGCCGTTCTACGAAGCCAAATACATCTACGACGACGAACTGGCATTGGTGGAGGTCATCGAATATGGCAAGTAGTTTGGCGGGGGCGGGCGTCGGCGCGCTGGATATCGTGCTGGCCGCCTTGCCTATCCTGGCTGTGCTCTTGCTGATGACGTTGGCGCGTTGGAACGCGTTGCGGGCGGGTTTGGCAGGTTGGGCGATTGCCAGCCTGGTGGGCGTGTTGCGCTTCGGTGCGACGCCGCTGCTCATTGTGGTTTCACAGGTACGCGCGGTTTTTCTCAGCGCTTATGTGCTCTACATCATTTGGGCGGCGTTGCTCTTGTACCACGTTGTGAATGAAGCCGGTGGTATTCGCGCGATTAGTGAGCATGTGAGCCATCTCACCAGCGATGAGGTGATGCAATTTTTGCTGTTGGCGTGGGCGTTTGCCAGTTTCTTGCAAGGGATTACCGGCTTTGGCGTTCCCACGGCGGTGGTGGCGCCCTTGCTCATCGGGTTGGGGTTCGACCCGATGGCGGCGGTGGTCGGTACAACGCTGGCGCATGGCTGGGCGGTCACGTTTGGCAGTGTGGCGTCAAGTTTCTACGCGATGCTTGCCGTGACCGAGGTAGACCCGCACGCCTTCGCGGCTTCATCGGCGTTTTTGCTGGGCATTGCCGCGTATGGCTGCGGTGCAGTGGCGGCGCATGTAGTGCGCGGCTGGCGCGGTATGGCGCGCGCGTTTGTACCGCTTGTGCTCATGGGAAGCGCCATGGCGCTTGTGCAGTATGCGCTGGCGGTGGCGGGTTTGTGGAACCTTGCCGCGTTTGGCGGCGGGGCGGCGGGCGTGATTGTGGGGGCGCTTTGGGCGTGGTGGCGTGCGCCGGCGCGTCCGCTGCACAGTGACGAGCGCCCCGCCATGCCGCTCTGGTTGGCGGTCAATGCGTATCTGTTCTTGCTGGTGCTCTTTTTGCTGGTGACATTCATCACGCCGTTGGGCGATTGGCTCGACCGCGTGCAACTCACCGTCAATCTGCCGACGGTGGAAACCGCGCGCGGCTGGGTTGTCGAAGGCGGGCGGGCGCGCCCCATCAGCGTGTTCGGGCATGCCGGGGCGATTATCACCTACGCGGCTGTGCTGGCGGCGCTCGTGTATGCGCGCCTGGGGTGCTACACGTCGGGCGTCACGCGACGCATTGCCCGCCAGGTCTGGCGCAGTGGCTTGCGAAGCACGGGCGGCATTCTCGCGATGGTGGGCATGGCGCTGGTGCTCGACCACACCGGCATGACGTACACCCTGGCGCGCGGAATTGCCGCGATTGTGGGGCGCGGGTTGCCGCTGGTAGCACCTTTCATTGGTGCGCTCGGCGCCTTCATGACCGGCAGTAATACCAACTCCAACGTGGTGTTTGGTCCATTGCAGGAAGAAATGGCGCGCGTGTTGGGATTTGCGCCGGCGCTGATTCTGGCGGCGCAAACGGCGGGCGGCGCTCTGGGCAGTGGGCTTGCCCCCGCCAAACTCATCGTCGGCGCGAGCACAGCCGGTTTGGCGGGGCAGGAGGGGCGTTTGTTGCGCGCCACATTGGGGTATGGTATGCTCCTTTTGTTGTTGGTGGCGGTTGGCGTGTTCTTTCTCGCATACTGACTTCACAAAGGAGGTGCGTATGGCGGACAAGGTGGTCTATCGCAGCCATGTGCGGATCGAGCGGGTGAAAGGACCATTACGCCGTGCCTATTTGCCCGTCGAACCGGACCCCGTCTTCTTTGGTGTGCATTCTGAAATTGCCGAGCACTACGGTGTTGACCAGAACGTGCACGAACCGCACGCCACCACGCTTGATTATCTGGTGGCGGCGACCGCTGGGTGACTGACCGGTACGTTTGGCGGCGCGCTGGAAGCGCGCGGAATCCCGGCGGGTGAAGGACGGTTGGTTTCCGAATGTGTGGGTGAGATTGAGAAAGATGGCAACGTGCTGGTGGTGCGGCGCATTCATGTTCGCTACACGCTGAAAGCGGCGCCCGAACATCACGCCACAGCCGAGCGTGTGCATGGTTTTCACGCCGATTATTGCCCGGTTGCGCGCACCATTCGCAATTGTGTGCAGATTACCACTGAGTTGCATATTGAGCCGCTGGAAGCATAGAAGCGGCGAACACAAAGCGCCTCTCACTCAGCGAGAGGCGCTTTTTTTTGTGTCAGGATGAATGCGCTAGCGGGACGTCGCGACGCGCCACGCCCATTCACGCGCCAGCGCAGCGTTGCCGCGGAGAGCGGTCTCCACATCGGCGATGCGAATGTGTTCCATGTTGGTGTGCGCCAGGCGGTCGTCCCCCGGCCCAAAGCCGATGACGGTAAGCCCCGCTTTGGCAAAATGCCCCCCGTCGGTGGCGAATTGCCACACATCCACGTGGGGGGTGTGCCCAAGAGCGTCGGTGAGCACGTGGGCGGCGGCGCGCAAAGCGGGATGGTCGGCGGGCAGGGCAAAGGCGGGGTTATCGGCGGGCAACAGCATGCGGAGCCCCGTATAACTCGCGACTTCGTGGGTGCGCACCAGAATGTCGGCTTGCGCGCCGGGTACGGCGCGGGCGGCTTCTTCCGCCAGGGGGCGCAGGCGGGCGCAAATCGTTTCGGCGGTTTCGGCGGGGATATTGCGCCAGTCAATCGTCAGCCACAGTTCGCCGGGAATAACGTTGCTGCTGGTCTGGTCAATGCGGATGAGGGTGGGCGTGGCGCTGCTTCTGCCCAGGTCGGGGTGGGTCTGCATGGGCAATGTTTCCAGCGCCAGCAGAAAACGCGCCGCCACAAAATGGGGGTTGACGCCTTCGGCGGGCATGCTGGCGTGGGCGCTGCGTCCGCGAATATGCAGAATCACCTCGGTGCGCCCACGATGACCGCGGCGCAATTCGTTGCGGCTGGGTTCGCCAACCACGATGAGCGGCGGTTGCAGGTGGGTGAGCAGGTGGCGCGCACCCAAACCGCCGATTTCTTCCTGCACCACGGCGCTCACGTACACATCGCCGGGGGGCGGGGTGGGGTCGTTTTTCAAGCGCGCCACACCGTACACCTGCGCTGCGAGGGGACCTTTGATGTCCACCGTGCCGCGCCCCCACACCGCTTCATCGTGAATCTCGCCGCCGTAGGGTGGAAACCGCCAGCCAGCGGGATCGCCGGGGTCCACATGGTCGAGGTGCGTGTTGAACATGACGGCGGGGGCGTCCCCCCGTCCACGAATACGCCCAATCACGTTGCCGGCGGCGTCCACAAACACTTCATCGTAGCCCAGGCGCTCCATTTCAGCCTTGACGAGCGCGGCGAGGTCGGCTTCATGCCCCGGCAAACTGGGGGTTTGCACCAGGCGTTGCAGAAAAGCGATGCAAGCGGCAAGATCGTGCATGGGTGGCTCCTAGCGGCGCGGCACAATGCCGTTGAGCGTGGTGATGTGCAAGCCGCGGCGTTCCAGTTCGTCCAGGTAGATGTTGATGCCGATGGCGTCGCTCGCAATGTGCCCGGTGACGATGAGGTTGCCGCGGGCTTCGTTTTGCAGTTTCACCAGTTCTTGCGGGGCGATGTGGATATAAATCACCGTGTCCACGCCGTGCTCAAAATAGGCGCGCGCGACAGCCGCCCCGCCGTTGGTGAGCGCCCCATGCGCGACCACCACACGCCCGGCGGGGGCGTCGGGGTCGCCCAGGCGAATGGCAACGCGGGTGCGGGCGGCTTGAAATTCTTTGAAGGTGGCGCTGAGGTGCGCGGCAACTTCCGCGACGGTGGCTTGCGGGTTCGTGCGGAGCAGTTCATCCACAGCGCGCTGCATGGCGGCGCGTCCCAATTCATCGAGTGGGCTGTGGATGTTGAGGAAGGGCATGCCCAGCAGGCGCGCCGCCCCACTGACGCGGTCATAATTGGCGGCGTGGGCGGCAACCCGCAACAGGTCGAGCCGTTCATACACCGCTTCTTCGGCGACCATGCGAGGAACACCGGCGGCGACCATAAGGTCAATATGGCGCTGATAGACTTGCCAGCCGGTCAATTCGGCTTCAGTACCGCGAAAGTGGTGCGCCAGCACGCAATCGTAGCCGAGTTGTTTGGCAAGCAGCAGGTCGCCTGTGTCAATATCCAGCCCGACGAGAATGCGTTGAATGCGTTCGCCGGGCACGAAAATACCACAATCACCGGGGATACTCTCCATGCCCGCCATGTCGAGAGCGATTTGCATGAGGGTGTCCGTCGTGATGGCGCTCATAGGCTTGCTCCTTCTCTGGATTGAGTTCGGTTGGCGTGGTTGTCTGTGGCGGCGGCGCGATTATGCGCCAAAGATGGGATGCGTCAAGGTGCGGAATGTATGCCCGAAAAAGACAAAAACGCCCGCCACTGTGGAGAGCGGCGGGCGGAAGAGCGCCGACATTTTTACAGACCGCGGTAGGTCCAGAGGCGATTGGCGCCAAAATTCCAGAAAAGCACCAGCCCAATGGCAATGGCTTTGGCAAGGTTGTAGTCCCACGGGTGGGGAATGTGAGTGCCCAAGAGATGCAGAACCATGGTGAAAATGGCCTGATTCAGCAACAACCCAATCAGGTTGACGGTGAAGAATTGCCCCAGTTGCGTCGTCACCGGGCGCGAACGGCTTTCGGGAAACGACCAGAGACGGTTCCAGGTGAAGTTGCTGATGACGGCGGCGGTGAATGAGAACGGATTGGCGACAAGCGGCGAAAGCCCCGCAACGAGCACGAGCAGGTTCAGCACACTAAAATCTACAACCGCCCCAATTGCGCCAACGATGGCGAATTTGATAAAGCGTTTGATTTCGCGCCGATTTTCCCAAGCCAATGCAACCAGTTTCTGCGTGCTGATGATGCTCGATGTGTTGTCCATCGGTTTCCGACCTCATTTGACATAAAATTTGGCGACATGCGCCGAGCCGCCGAGATTATACGATGTTTGTTCGGGGTGGCAATTCGCCAAACCGACGAGCCGCGGGTGGGCGGCGCCCAAAGAGTGCCCCTTTGCAGGTCTTGGTTTTGCGATACAATTCGGGCAAGGTCCACTGAGGTTGAGGGCAAGGAGGAGTCTCATGACGGATACCGTTCACCATTCGTTGACCGCCGAACAAGCCGCCGAGCCGTCCAATCGCCTGGCGAGTTTCAATCCGGCGACGGGTGAGGTGTTGGGCTACGTTTCACTGATGACGCCGGAAGAGTTGAACGCCACGATTGAAGCCGCCGCCGATGCGGCACGCATTTGGGGGCAAACGTCGCATGCCAGCCGTCGCGCGTACTTGCAGCGTTTGCGCCGTGTGTTGTTGCAAGAAAGCGATGCGTTGGCGCAGTTGATTGCGTCTGAACAGGGCAAGACCCCCGGCGAAGCCTACGTGACCGAAATCTTTCCCTCGCTGGCGTATCTCAAATGGCTGGAAAGCGACGGTTTGAATCTGTTGCGGAGCCGCCGTGTGTCGCCCAGCCATCCCGTTTTTGGGAGCAAACGCATGTACTACCGCTACGACCCGTTGGGCGTGATTGGCATTATTGCCCCCTGGAACTATCCCTTTGGCATTCCGTTCATGCAGTTGGTGGCGGCGTTGGCGGCGGGGAACACCGTTGTGGTGAAGCCATCGCCTTTTACGCCTTTGGTGGGGCAAAAAATCGCCACCATTTGCCGCGAAGCCGAGTTGCCCGCCGGTGTGGTCAACGTGGTGCATGTGCGCGATGAACATGCGCCGCTCATCGTTCAGCACCCCCTTGTGGATAAAATCGTCTTTACCGGGAGCGTCGCCACCGGGCGGAAAGTCATGGCGACCGCCGCGGCTGGCCCCAAAGATGTGGTGCTGGAATTGGGCGGAAAGGACGCCGCCATTGTCGCCTACGATGCCGATTTGGAGCGTGCTATTCCCGGCATTACGTGGATGGCGATGGAAAACGCCGGGCAAACGTGCGCTTCGGTTGAAATCGCGTTGGTGCACCGTGCCGTGTACGATGCGTTTGTGAATGGCGTGGTGGATATCGTGCGCGGCTTGCGTGTCGGCAACCCGCTGGACCCCAACACAGACGTTGGGCCGTTGAGTAATGCGCGGCAGTTGCAAATTGTGGAAGAGCAGGTGCAGGATGCGCTGGCCAAAGGGGCGCGGGCGTTGGTGGGTGGGCACCGTTTGGAAGGGCCGGGCTACTTTTTCGCCCCCACCGTGCTGGTGGATGTCACGCCTGATATGCGCATTGTGCAGGAGGAAACGTTCGGCCCTGTGCTGGTGGTTCTACCGGTGGCGAGCATTGAAGAGGCTATCGCCTTTGTAAATAGCATGCCCTTTGGCTTGACGGCAAGCGTCTGGACGCAAAGCCCAGTGCTGGCGCATGAAGTAGCGGCGCGCTTGAAGGTGGGGGCGGTCAACGTGAACGACCACGCTTGCCAGTGGGGCGAACCCAAAGCCACGTGGGGAGGCGTCAAATCAAGCGGTTTTGGCCGCGTGATTGGGCCGTATGGCTTGTACGAGTTGGTCAATATCAAGTTCGTGACGGAGGAGTACCGCGAAAAGGCGCTTGAAGCGTGGTGGTACCCCTACGACAAGAACGTGCCCGCGCTCATGTCCGATTTTGCGCAGGCGCTGTATGGTCCCGTCATCAAGCGCCCGCTGGCGCTGCTGAAACTCATGTTCAACCGTCGGGCGCGCGAGCGTGTCAATTTTGTGGAATATGTGCGCCATTTGCGCACGTGGTTCTGAAAAAAGCCAACATGTGTACAACCAGCCAGGTCATTGAGCGACCTGGCTGGTTTTTTTAGCCCTTCAGCACAATGCGGCGGAAGCGTTCGGCGTACCGGTAGATGGAACCGGCGGCATATTCGCGACTGCGGGCTTCGATGCGTTCGCGCAAAGTGGCGGGGTCGCCGATTTGGCTTTGGTGCGCGAGCAGCGCGCGGATTTTGCGGTCGAGCACAGGTTCGATATCCACCCAGAAGTTGGGCTCGTTCGTGGGCGTCATAAAAACATCCAGCACTTTGTGGGGGGCTAAGCCCTCGGCTTCATGCTCAGGAAAATTCAGGCGGTCACGCGCCAGCGGGAAAATAGCGTCGAGTGTGGTATCGCCGACGGCGCGGTGGTCGGGGTGGTTGATGCGCGTATTCCCGATGAAGCGGGCTGTGGGGTCGTGCGTGATGACCACGTCGGGGCGATACAGGCGAATGAGCCGCACCAGGTCGCGCCGCAGTTCGATGGTGTTATAGACTTCGCCGTCGGGATAGCCCAGGAAGACGCATTCTTTCACCCCCAGAATGCGCGCGGCTTCGCGTTGTTCTTGCTCGCGGAGACGCACAAGCCGCTCCCACGTCATCTCCGGGTCACCCGAACCTTTGCTCCCATCGGTGACGATGACGTAGGTGATGTCTGCGCCGGCGTCCGCCCAGCGGGCAATGGTGCCCCCCGCGCCAAATTCGGGGTCGTCGGGGTGCGCCATGATAACGAGCACACGTTCGGGTGATGGGAAAGGGCTCCACATGGTTGCTTGCCTCCTTTGCTTGTTGTTGACATAAAAACTCTCCGGCGCGATGTGAAAACGCCGGAGAGTGACATATCGCGGCATTGAATGGTTAGCGCGGCACGTTGTGCCCGTAGAGCGCGTTTTCCTTGGTAATGCGCTCGATGCCCTTCATGTAGGGGCGCAACACTTCGGGAATGAGAATGCTGCCGTCTTCTTGCTGGTAGGTTTCCATGAGCGCAATCATCGTGCGTGGGATTGCCAGCCCCGAGCCGTTGAGCGTATGCACATATTCGGGGCGCGCCCCCGGTTCGCGGCGGAAGCGAATATTCGCACGGCGCGCCTGGAAGTCCATAAAGTTCGAGCACGACGAGACTTCGAGCCATGATTGCATGCCGGGCGCCCACATTTCGATATCGTACTTGACAGCGGCTGTGAACGAGAGGTCGCCGGTGACGATTTGCACGCGGCGGTAGGGCAAGCCCAGCAACTCAGCCACTTCCTCGGCGTTGCGAATGAGGCTTTCCAACTCATCCATGGACGTTTCAGGCTTGACAAACTTCACCATTTCCACCTTGTCGAACTGGTAGAGGCGTTGGATACCGCGCACGTCGCGCCCGGCGCTCACTTTTTCGCGGCGGAAGCAGGGCGTGTACGCGACGTGGTAGATGGGCAGCATGTCGCCGTCCAGCACTTCATCGCGGTACAAGTTCGTCACAGGGACTTCGGCGGTAGGAATCCACCAATAATCTTCTTCGATATCGCGGAAGAGGTTCTCGCCAAACTTGGGCAAGTTCCCTGTGCCCACCAGGCAGTGCCCACGCACCATGAAGGGAGGATAGACTTCGAGATAGCCATGTTTTTCAATGTGCAGGTCGAGCATGAATTGAATGAGCGCGCGGTTCAGTAGCGCTCCCAACCCTTTCAACACAAAGAAGCGCGACCCACTGATTTTGACGCCGCGTTCAAAGTCAATAATGCCGAGTTCTTCCCCCAATTCCCAGTGCGGCTTGGGTTCAAAGTCAAATTCGGGAATGTCGCCCCAATACTTCACGGGTTTGTTGTCTTCCTCGCTGGGCGAAACAGGAACCGATTCATGCGGCAGGTTGGGCACACGCAGGAGCAGGTCGTTCAGTTTGGCTTCCACGGCTTCAAGTTCAGGTTCCAGCGCTTCAATGCGTGCGTTGATTTCGCGCACGCCTTCAATGCGTTTTTGGCGCTCTTCGGGGTCTTTCGTGCGCCCAATGGCTTTCGATTCGGCATTGCGCTGGGCGCGCAGCGCCTCAATTTCGGTGAGCAACTCACGGCGGCGCTGGTCAAGTTCCAAAATTTCGTCAATAATTTCCGTCGGTTCAAAGAGTTTGCGTAAACCTTCTTTGACGTATTCCGGGTTTTCGCGAATGAGTTTCAAGTCTAACATACATTCCTCCTCCTTGCGTGTTCGGTTGCGCAACAAAAAACGCCCGCCCTTTTGCAGGGCGAGCGCTGGCTCGCGGTGCCACCTGCCTTCGCTACGCCCTCGCGGGTCGTAGCCTCGGCGAGTCCATCGGGACTCTCGCGCGATAACGGGCGCACCCGGCACCACTTCGCCGACCAAAGGTCGTTTTCGTGGGCAACTCGGGAGGGGATTCCGGCGAATCTGCCACCGTCTCGCACCACCCGACGGCTCTCTGAAGGTCAGGGTTCGCCGTACTCGTCTCCGTCATCGTTTTTGCGTTGTCTGATTGTGGGTGCCATTATAGGCGGGGGAGGAAGGCTGTGTCAAATCGTGCTGGCGGGGTTGAGGTTCCTCTTTTTCTTGAACAAAAAAGGCTTTGACACCCCTTTGTGGGTATGATACCATGCGAGACAACCTCCTTATAAGCAAACAGCAAGTTGGAGCCTTATGAGTGATTTCCGTGTACGATTTTGGGGTGTGCGCGGTGCGTATGCGGCGCCGCACTCGATTGAATTTGGTGGTATGACGCCATGCGTTGAAGTCATTGCCGGTGAGCATCGTCTCATTTTTGACGCTGGTTTGGGCATTATCCCCCTCGGACGCACGATTCTCCCCAATGAGTTGGACGTGACCATTTTTTTAAGCCACCTGCACCGCGACCATATCGAAGGGTTTGCCTTTTTTGCGCCTTTGCGCTACCACAATACGACGGTGCGGGTCTATGGCCCGCGCGTGTTAGGGCGGGAACCGTTACAACCGTTTTTGGAAGCGCAATTCCAGCCGCCAACGTTTCCGCTCTTTTTAAACACCATGCCGGCACGGCGCGAAGTTTATCATTTGCGCCACGGGAATATCTATCGGTGGCGTCCCGGGTCTGGTGTTCCGGATGTGTTTGAAGCGCCTGCGCAACAGGCGTTTGATCCTGAGGATGTGGTGGTGCGCACAATTTACAGCACCGCTCACCCGCAAGGCGTTTTCCTTTTTCGTGTGGAGTGGCGGCATCACAGTGTGGTGTACGCCACGGATTTTGAAAGTTATGCCGGTGGCGCGCGTGCGCTCATCCGCTTTGCCGAAGGAGCGGATATTCTGATTCATGACGCCAATTACACCGAAGAAGAATACATGAATCCGTATTTTTCGCGTCAAGGGTGGGGGCATAGCACGCCGCGCATGGCGATTGAAACAGCGCAGGCGGCGGGGGCAAAGCGTGTGGTGCTGTTCCACCACGACCCCCAACATGATGATGAGTTTTTGTTGGAGATGGAACGCCAGGCGCAAGATATTTGGGATGGCGCTGTTATGGCGCGTGAAGGCATGGTGCTTGACGTTTGTCCCTGAGGGGCAACGGTGCCCCTCAATCAAAATCAACACAACGACGAAGGAGTGAATCACGATGGCTGAACAATACGACCTTTTAGTGTTAGGCGCTGGCCCTGGTGGCTATGTGGCTGCCATTCGTGCGGCGCAAAATGGTCTCAAAGTCGGGTGTATTGAGCGCGAAAATCTGGGGGGCGTTTGCCTCAACTGGGGATGTATCCCCTCCAAGGCGCTCATCAAGAACGCGGAGTTGGTCTCGCTGATCAACAACCGTGCCAAGGAATTTGGGTTCTCGTTTGATAATTTTGTTGCCGATTATACCAAGGCGATTGATCGCTCGCGCCGTGTGGTCAAACGCCTGACGGGCGGCATTGGCTTCCTCTTCAAAAAGTATGGTGTGGAACACATTCAGGGCACCGGCCGCCTGGTGGACGCCAACACGATTGAGGTGGATGGTACGCGCTATACCGCCAAGCATATCATCATTGCCACGGGTGCGCGCGCGCGTACATTGCCCGGCATTGAAGTTGATGGCGAATATGTGCAGACCTACCGCGAAGCCATTGTGGATAAACGCGTGCCGAAGTCCATGGTCATCATTGGCGCGGGCGCGATTGGTATGGAATTTGGCTATGTGATGAACGCCTATGGCGCCGATGTGACCATTGTGGAATTTTTGCCGCGCTTGTTGCCTCTGGAAGATGAGGAAATTTCCAAAGAGGTTGAAAAGGCCTACAAGAAACAGGGCATCAAGTACATGACGAGCAGCAAAGTCACGTCGGTGGTGCGTGAAGGGGATATGCTCAAAGTCACGGTGGAACCCGCCCAGGGTGGTGGGGATGCGACCGTGCTGGAAGTGGAGCGCGTGCTGGTGGCGGTTGGCATTCAGCCGAACACGGCGGGGATTGGGCTGGAAACCGTTGGTATTGCCACCGATGAGCGCGGCTTCATTCAGATTGATGACTACATGCGCACGAATATCCCGCACATTTTCGCCATTGGCGACGTCACGGGGAAATTGCCGCTGGCGCACGTCGCCTCGCACCAGGGGATTGTGGTGGCGGATTATCTCGCGGGCAAGCATGTTCACACGCTCGATTACACCATGATGCCGCGCGCGACCTACTGCAACCCGCAAGTGGCGAGCATGGGGTTGACCGAACAGCAAGCGCGCGAGCAGGGCTACGATATCAAGGTGGGCAAGTTCCCATTCAGCGCCAATGGCAAGGCGTTGGGGCTGGGCGAAGGCGAAGGGTTCGTCAAGATTATTGCCGATGCCCGTATTGGTGAAATCCTGGGCGCGCACATGGTGGGTCCCGAAGTGACTGAATTGATTGCCGAGTTCACCATTGCGCGCGAATTGGAAAGCACACCGCTGGAAATCGCCGACGCCGTTCACCCGCACCCGACGTTGAGCGAAGTCATTGCCGAGGCGGCGCTGGCAACCGAAGGCAATCCGATTCACTTCTAACGCAACGGAGAGAGGAGGATGACGATGATTCAACCAGGAGAGATGGCGCCAGACTTTGCATTGCCCGATCAGGATAAAAACGTGCACAAGTTGAGCGATTACCGCGGCAAACCGGTGGTCTTGCTCTTCTACCCGCTGGATTTTAGCCCCGTGTGTAGCAACGAGATGGCGTGTTTCCGTGATGCGCTGAGCGTGTTCAACGATTTGGATGCGCAGGTGTTCGGTATCAGCGTGGACAGTGTGTGGGCGCACAAAGCGTTTGCCGCCCAGCAGGGTATCGAATTCCCCTTGCTGGCGGATTTCCACCCCAAAGGCGACGTGTGCAAGAAGTATGGCGTCTATCTGGAAGACAAGGGGATTTGCGACCGCGTGGTGGTCGTGATTGACCCCGAAGGTCGCGTGAGTGAGGTTATCCACGTCGGCATTCCCAACGTGCCGGATGTGGAGCAGGTGGCAGAGGCGGTGAAAAAGGCTGCCGCCGCGACCGCCTGAGAGGCATATTGACGAAGCAAAACGCCCCGCATGTGCGGGGCGTTTTTGCGTTGGGTGTGCAGGCTAGCACGATTGGTTGAAGCCGCAATTGATGAGGTCGTACCAGACCGTGCTGAGCGTTGTACCCAGAAGCGAGAGCGCAATGATGACGACGATAGCAACCAGCACCAGAATGAGAAGGTATTCGACGAGTGCTTGCCCCCGCTCCTTTTGCTCTGCCTGCCACACCGCGAAAAGGGATGGAATGAAAGTAAACATAAATCCTCCTCGATAATCTTCCACCTTTTCGGCATGGACAGATGCCAGATGCGGCTCGCACGCTCAGTATACACCACAAAACGCCATTTGTGAATAGGCGGAAACGCTAACTGTCGCGTTTATTTGGAACATGCTCTGTGGTCAGCGTGCGAGCAGGGGCAACCAATGGCGATGCCAGCGCGCTTCGGTCATGATGCTGAAGGTGAAGGTGCTGGCTTCGCTTTCCACACCCAGACGAGTGGGCTGTGCTTCGCCGTCGGCGGCGGTGGCGGGCACCACCACGGTGAGCGGCACCGATACCGTTTCGGATGGGGCGAGCGTCACGGTGGGGCTGAGCACGCTTGCCGCCCATACTGTGCTGACGACGGTGATGGTGTACGTGTGCGAAGTGGTATCCTGGTTGGTGATGGCGAGTGTGTGATGTGCCGTTTCACCGGGAAAGACGGGTGTGTCCGCGGTAAAGGTGAAGCCTGCTGGCAAAACGCTATCCACAAATACCGCTGAAGGGACGCCCCAGTCGCCGTTGGCGTTTTGGGCTTCGATGAAGATGGTGTGGCGTCCCAACGTCCAGCCGTCGGTGTCAACGTGCGCCAGGGCGAGTTCGGTCGGCGAGTCGAACAGACCATCTACTGCAGTCATGGTGTAGGTTTGTGTACCTGTTATCCATGAGGGGGCGTCAATGCTGTATCGCACAGCGGCGATGGCGGGAGGTGTGGTCTGGTTGGCGGTGCGTGTGGTGTCGGCGGTGGCTTCAATGCGCAGAATATCGCCGGGGGTAAGCGTGATGGTGTTGGTCATGACACCGTTTAGCAGAATCGTATGCACTTCTGGGCCGGCCGGCGTTTGATAGGGGCGGCGTGCCGCTTTGAAGCCGTAGAACAGGGCGGGCAGGTTTTCGGCAAGGATGGTGTTTTCAAAGTAGGAACAGGCTTGGAAGAATGTGGTGCCAATTTCAAAGGTGTAGGCGGCAACGCCCAACTCACCATACGCCCAATCGTCGGTGGTGCCGTCGGCGATGTAGAGACATTCCGCCGGCTGGCAGACCTGATAGCCGGTGTAGTAGCCGAATTTGTCGCCCAGGCGGCGCAACCCTGCGGCGTTGGGGGCGGGCGCGCTGGTGTAGCCCCACGGGTAGAGTACCAGTTCGCTGTAACTGTGGACGGTGATGAACAGTCCCGTTGTGTCGGGTGGTGCGGCGTCGGTGTCGGCGGGACCGCGTTGGTCGGGCAGGACGGAGGCGACGTAGTTCTGGATGGCTTGCGTTTCCGGTTCCGAGGCGGGGGTTGGACCGCGGTATGTGGACGAGCAGGCATACCCGCTTGAGCCAGCGCCCCTCCATTTGAAACTACTGTTGCGGTTGAGGTCGGTGCCGTAGTACGGGAAGGCTGTGCACCCATTGGTGTTGTTGGTATTCTTGCGCCAGAGGTATCCCGCTTCTGCCTGTTTGCGCCCGTCCGGGTTGGCTTGGGGAATGATGTGGAGTTCTCCGTAGTCCAGCAACCAGGTCACGTCGGGGTCGGTGCCGTAGCGTTGTACGAGGTCTTCGACGAAGCGCATGACGAGTTCGGCGGTGGCATATTCGCGGGCGTGGATGGCGCTCATGAGCACAAATTTGAATTTGCCGCCCGGCGGGGTGACGTTCTGATTGGTGATGACGGCGGCGAGGATGTCGTACCCGTTCGCACCACCTGAGGTGGTCTTTTCCCACGAATCGCCGATGTCGAGCACGCGCACCAGTGAAGGATGCGCCGCGGCGAGGTCGAAAAGCGAGGCGTGTGTTTCTTCCACCGTGCGATAACAGGGATACCCCGGAATGCCACTGGTTTGCCCCGCGAGCGGGCGGTTTTCCATTTGGGCTTGGGCTGTGAGGTCGGGGAGAATGCGCACAGTGTAGCCTTCGGCGCGCAGGTCTGCCAGTTCCTCAGGCGAAAGCAGGGCGGGGACTTGTCGGCGCGCATGGTCAACTGTTTCAAATAGGTCGTAGCGCGCCGCCAGACGGTTCAGGTCGTCGCGGTCGTGGAAGGTGATGAGCGCCACAATGGGAGCGGCGGGGGCTTGGGCGGTTTCATTGGCGAGTGGGGGGCGCAGGGTGTGCAGTGCCCCCCACAGCAACATACCGACAAGGGCGGTGCCGAGCACAAGCGCGGCAGAAAAAAGACGGGGCGCACGGGACATGTGTTGCTCCTATGTTTCGCGTTGAACACGACTGCCTTCAGGTCCTTTGGTGACGATGAGGCGCACAGGGAACATATCTTTGAGTTCTTCGATGTGGGTGATGACGAAAATGCGTTCAAATTCATCTTTGATGGCGTTGATGGCTTCCACCAGGCGTTCGCGTCCGGCGGCGTCTTGCGAGCCAAAACCTTCATCAATGAAGAGCGTTTGCAAGCGCGCGCCCGAACGCTGCGCCAGCAAGCGACTGAGCGCAATGCGCAACGCAAAATTGACGCGGAAGGCTTCGCCGCCGCTGTACAGTTCGTAGGGGCGTTCACCGGCTTCATCGCCGATGATGATGTCGAGCGTTTCGATTTTGGCGTCTTTGGATACAAGCGCGCGCTGGCTTTCCAACCGCACCCACATGCGCCCATTCGTCATGATGTCGAGCAGGCGGTTGGCTTCTTCTTCGATTTCGGGCAGGATGGCTTCGATAATCAGGGCTTGCACGCCTTTTTTGCCGAATGCTTTTTGAAGTTCCTTGAACGCATGGAGGCGTTCTCGCCAGGTCGCGCGTTCCTTTTTCAGAGCTTCGAGCCGCTCGCGCTGTTTTTCCGCCGTTTCCAGTTTTTGGCGGGCGGCGCCCAATTTGCGTTCAGCGTCAATGTGTTGCTGGTGCAAACGTTCCAGGCGCTGGCGGGCTTCGTTTTTCTGCTTTTCGATATCGGGAAGCTGGCGTATTTCCTCGCGCAAGGCGGCGACTTCGGCGGCTTGGGTTTCGATTTGCTTGGTGAGGGTGGCCATGTTGTCGCGCAACGATGCCAGCAATTCACGGTTGCTCGCCAGGCGTTCTTGTGCCGAATGCAGGTCGCGCAATTGGGTTTCGGCGTCGGCAAGTGCGCGCACTTTTTGGCGCGCCTTCTGGTGTGCGGCTTCGTCATAGCCTAACTCGGCGATGCGTTCCAGCACCTGGGCAAGTTGGGCGCGCTGTTCCTGCGCGTATTCTTCGCGTTCGAGGCGCGCGCGGAGCTCATCGGCCTGGGCTTGCACCGTATCCAGCTCCGCCCGTTCCGCGCTGGCGATTGCCGCGGCGGGGTCGTCTTGGTTGAGTTGTGCCTGGCGTTCAGCGAGCTGGCGCTCCAATTCAGCGAGGCGTTTGCGCGCTTCGGCGACGCGCTGCAAGTTGGCTTCGGCTTGCGCGAATTGTTTTTGCCAGCGTGGGCGTTCGCTTTCAATCTGCTGGCGCAGTTGCTTGCCTTGTTGTGTGATGGCGTCCAGTTCGTGTTGCAGGTCGGTGATGCGCTGTTTGTTGGCGGCAATGGCTTGTTCCGCCCGTTCGATATCCAGGCGTGTCTCCGCTATCACACGTTCACGGTGTTCAGGGGCAAGCGGCTGCCGGCAGACGGGGCACGTCGCGCCCGCCTGGCTTTCGAGCAATTGCAAGCGTTCCTGCAAGTCGGCGATGTGTTTGCGCAAGTGCGCGTTTTCAGCTTCCAGCTTGCTGATAGCGGTTTGGCGGTCCTGGTAATGCTCGCGTAGCTGTTCGCGTTCCTCGTCGAGGGCTTGCAGCTCGGCGAGTTTGGCTTCGGCTTTGGCGCGTTGCGCTTCGTAGTCGGATTGGTGCGCCAGAATGGCGTTTTGCTGTTCGATTTCGCGCGCCAGCGAGGCGGCTTCGGCTTCCAGTTTGCTGATGGCTTCGGCGATGCGCCGGTTGAGCTCGTGGATGCGCCGCTCAGTCTGGCGGAGCTGGTCATCGAGGGCGCGGCGTTCTTGTTCGATGCGCCGTTCGAGGGTGCGTTGTTCCTGTTCCAGGCGGCGCAAGGCGTCCAAACGCTCGTTCCAGAGGGCTTCTTCTTTGCGCGCGGCTTGCAGGTCCTGGTAGCGTTTTTCAATCTCCTCGCGCTGGGCGAGCAAGGCTTCATCCGCCTGGATGCGCTTTTCGACGTTGCGGGCGCGTTCTTGCAGCGTGTTGTAGCGGGCTTGGGACTCTTTGAGTGTGCGCTCTTTTTCGGTGAGGGCTTCTTTTTTGTTGACTAATTCGTTCCACTGCGCGAGCAGGCGTTGGTGTTCGGCGTCGGCTTCGGCTTTTTGCGCTTTCAGGCGTTCCAGCTCACGCTCAATGCGTTGCACTTCCTCGCGCAAAGCGGGAATACCGGCGATTTCACTTTCGACCTGCTCAATCTCGCGTTCGCAACGGACGACTTGCAGCTCCGCATCGCGGGCTTTTTCTTTGGCGCGCGTTTCGAGCTCGTCGTACACGCTGAGCCCCAAAATATCAGCCAGAATCTCTTTGCGTTCGGCGGGCTTGCGTGTCGTAAATTCATCAGCCCGCCCTTGCAGAATAAAAGCGGAATTGATGAAGGTATCGTAGGAGACTTTGAGCAGTTTTTCGATTTCGTTTTGGGTCTCGCGCAGTTTCGAGCCGCCGATATTGACCCACGTGGTCCCATTGTGCAGCTGGAGTTCCAGTTGGCTTGTTCCGCGCCCTTCCATGTTCCGTATGCGGATGATGCGGTAGCGCTGCCCATCCAGTTCAAACGTGAACGCCACGCGCATATCGGTTTGCCCGCGCGTGATCAAATCGTTGTCTGACTTGGCGCGCGATTTGCCCCATATCGCCCATGTGATGGCGTCCAGAATGCTGGATTTGCCGTGTCCGTTGTCGCCGATGATGGCGGCGAGATGAATACCCTCGAAGTCAATCGTGGTAGTGCCGCGGTAGGACATGAAGTTTCGCAGTTCAAGCGCAATGGGAATCATACGGCTATCCTTCAGGTGGGTTGGTTGGTTGCTCGTGTGCGTGGGGCATGATAGCACGAAGGCGCGTCAGCGAAAAAGCAAAAAACGTGGAATGCCGTGCGTTGGCGTTCGTTTGCGGATCAGGTTTGGTCTGAGGAAGCGGCGCGCCGAAGCGCCGCGGCGACACGTCGCGCCTGGGGAGTGTTTGAGGTCATCCAGCGGCGCAAGATGGCGCGGCGTTCTTCCCGCGTGAGAAAGTAGGCGTCGCCCACTTCGCGGCGGGCGCGCTGGGTGGTGTGGAAGATGCTCACGGCGGCGGCGACAGAGATGTTGAGGCTCTGCACGAAGCCGTACATGGGAATGATGAATGTGCCATCCGCCAATGCCACGGCTTCATCGCTCACACCGTCGTGCTCGTTGCCGAAAAGAAGCGCCACGGGTTGGCGCAGGTCAATCTCCTGGATGGGGGTGGCGTGCTCATCAAGGCGGCTTGCCAGTACGCGGTAGCCGCGGTGCTGCATGGCGCGGATGGCTTCTTCGATGGTCGCGTAGTGATGCAGGGAGAGCCATTTGTCGGCGCCCTGCGTGACGCCCTGGCTGGGTTGCCAACCGCCGCGCCCGGCGACGATGCCGATGTTTTGCACGCCAAACGCCTCACACGAACGGAGCACCGCCGCCTGGTTGTGTCCATCGTCCACGGCTTCAAGCAGCACGGCGATATGGCGCGTGCGTTGACGCAGCACGGCGTCCATTTTGAGGGCGCGCTCAGGCGTCAGCAGTTCCCACAAAATGCGGTCGCTTTCGTCGAGAATGCCCTCGTTGACCAGTTGTTCAAACAGGGCGGCGCGTTGTTCTTCAGGCGTCATAAGGCTATCTCCGCGTGTTGATGAGTGGCTACCAGCATCCTATGGAAAGCCTGCTTTGCGTCAATTTTGGCAACCAAACAACTGTTTGTTTGAATTTGGCGAAATCGGCAAGTTGGCATAGACTAGGTGTATCTCCACTGGCAACCACTGCATGGCATTTGGGGAGGGGAAACATGCAAGAAAAACCCTGGCTAAAGTTCTACGATGAAGGTGTACCCGAAAGTTTGACGTATCCCGGCTACACATTGGACACCTTTCTTTCCGACAGCGCTCGTGATTTTCCCCACAACACCGCTATCATCTTCTACGGCACCAAAATAACGTACCGTGAATTGAATGAGGCCGTCAACCATTTTGCCGCCGCGTTGCAACATTATGGCTTGCAAAAGGGCGACCGTGTGGCGGTGATGATGCCCAACTGCCCGCAGTACGTCATCGCCTATTATGGCACACTCCGCGCGGGGGGTGTTGTTGTGCCGACAAACCCCATCTACACCGCCCACGAGGTTGAACACCAGTTGCAGGACAGCGGCGCCCGCTTCATTGCAACGCTGACCATGAGCCTCAAGACGGTACGCTCGGTGCTGCACAAGACGAACGTCGAGCATGTCATTGTCGGCAATATCAAGGATTATTTCCCGACGCATCTGCGAGTGCTTTTCACCTTGTTCAAGGAAAAGAAGGAAGGGCACTACGCCGACATTTCGGACATGCCCAACGCATCGTGGTTCACCGATTTCTTGAAAGTGGGGGCGTCGGCGGTCTTGCGCCCCGCCGGCGTGACCAAAGACGACCTGGCGGTGTTGGGGTACACGGGCGGGACAACGGGGGTTCCCAAAGGGGCAATGCTCTTGCACCGCAATTTGGTGGCGAATACGTTGCAGGTTTCTGCATGGATGCCAGGATTGGAAAAAGGGCAAGATTCGTGTTTGGGCGCGTTGCCGCTTTTCCACTCCTACGGCATGACCACCATCATGAACCTGAGTATTGCCAACGCGGGGACGATGATTCTTGTGCCGAACCCGCGCGATATCCCCTTCTTGCTGAAGATGATTGACAAGTACAAACCAACGCTCTTCCCCGGCGTGCCGACACTCTACACGGCGATCAATAACCATCCTGACACGCCCAAACATAACTTGAAGTCTATCAAGTATTGCATCAGTGGTGCCGCGGGCTTGCCGCCGGAAGTGCAGCGCAAGTTTGAAGAACTGACGGGCGCGAAATTGGTTGAAGGTTACGGCTTGACCGAAGCCAGCCCGGTTACGCATGCGAATCCGCTGAATGGCACGCGCAAGGGGGGGAGCATTGGCATTCCCTTCCCCGATACACTGGCGAAAATTGTGCATCCTGAAACGGCGGAGCCGTTGCCGGTGGGTGAGCCTGGCGAGTTGATTATTCACGGGCCGCAGGTCATGGCGGGGTACTACAACCGCCCGGATGAGACGCTGCAAACGTTGCGGAAGGATGAAGAAGGGCGGGTTTGGCTGCACACGGGCGACATTGCCCGGATGGATGAAGATGGGTACTTCTACATTGTAGACCGCAAGAAAGACCTGATTATCGCCGGTGGGTACAACATTTATCCGCGCGAAGTGGAGGATGTGCTCTATGAGCATCCCGCCGTCCTCGAAGCCGCTGTGGTGGGTGTGCCGCATGAATATCGCGGCGAGACGGTCAAGGCGTTCATTGTGTTGAAGCCGGGCATGCAGGCGACGGCTGAGGAGATTGAGCAATTCTGCCGCGAGCGCCTTGCGCCTTACAAAGTGCCCAAACTGATTGAGTTCCGCGATGAGTTGCCCAAAAGCACCGTGGGGAAAGTGTTGCGGCGGGTGCTTGCCGAGGAAGAACGCAAAAAGTTTGAGGCGCAGAAGAAAAATATGGCTTAGGCTCATACCCGTAGCCACCTTGTTTGTGCCTCATGCGGCGCGCTTTTCAGGCGCGCCGTATTTTTTTAAGAAATTCACGCCATACTTTTTTGCGTAGTGTTTCACATTTTTTTGGCGTCTCACTATAATTGGAGTTATGCCGCTTCTGCAACGGTGTGCGAGCGATTCAATGGTTGTCAGGTTGCATAGGAGGCGGTATATGCTGTTGAGGCGTGGTTTGTGAGAAAAAATTGAGAGAGGAGGATTCTGATGGCCCGTAGACTTGAACTTCATTTGACGCCGGAACAACGTCGCGAACTTGAAGATATTCGCGACAACCACCCGTTGCGCTACATGCGCGAACGCGCCGAAGCGTTGCTCAAAATCGCCGAAGGAAAATCCGGGCGTGAAGTCGCCTTGAAGCACTTGCCCAAGGAGCGCCAGCCGGATACGGTGTATCGCTGGGTGCATCGCTACCAAAAAGAAGGTGTGAAGGGCTTGTTCATTCGCCCCGGACGGGGTCGCAAGCCGAAGAAGCGCAAAGACGCCTGACGCATTTTATGGATCCAGCCTTTCTTGCCGAAGTGCGCCACATTCTGGACGATGCGCGCGTCTCTACCGGTGAGTCGGTGCGCGCTCTCCATGCACGCGACCAATCGTCCCATGCCGCGTGTTTGCCGGACCTCGTTGTCTGGCCGCAGACGACCGATGAAGTTAGCGCGCTTGTTGCATGTGCGGCGCGTTTTCGCGTGCCCGTGGTTGGGTGGGGTGCCGGAAGTAGCCTGGAAGGCAACCCCATTCCACTTGCAGGCGGTATGGTGATTGACTTCACTTACATGAACCGCATTCTTGCGCTCCATGCCGCCGATTTTCAGGTTGTTGTGCAACCTGGTCTGCTCTACAAAGACATGAACCGCACCCTGGCCCGCCACGGGCTTTTCTTTGCACCCGACCCCGGCGCCAATGCCAGCATCGGCGGCATGATTGCGAATAACGCCGCCGGCACGCGCACCGTCAAATATGGTGCAACGCGCGATAACGTGCTCGCCCTGGAGGTGGTGCTGGCGGACGGCTCGGTGGTGCATACGGGCTCGCGCTCGGTCAAACAATCGGCGGGGTACGACCTCACACACCTCTTCATCGGTTCAGAGGGAACCTTGGGGTTGATTACCGCCGCCACCTTGAAACTGGCGCCGCTCCCCGAACAGTTCAGCGCCGCCATTGCCTCGTTCCCCACAACGACCGACGCCGCCAATGCCGTGTATGCCATCATGGGCTCAGGCATTGTGCCCGCCGCGCTGGAATTGCTCGATGCGAGTGCGATGCGCTACTTTCTGCTGAATACGCCGCTTGATGTACCCATAGCGCCAACTTTGTTGATGGAATTCCACGGTGCGACCGAAGCCGCCATTGCCAGCGAATTGGCGCTTGTGCGTGAACTGTGTGCCGATATGGGAGCCACCACGTTTGTCTCCGGTGTGGGGCGCGATGAGCGTGATCGCATTTGGCAGGGGCGGCATCATCTGTTCCATGCCATGGTGCAAACGCATCCCAGCCAGCCTTATCTCATCACTGATGTGGCTGTGCCCATTTCACACTATCCTGAATTGGCGGCGTTCATTGCCGAATTGCTGGACACCATGGCGTTGGATGGTGCGCTGTTTGGGCATGCCGGCGATGGTAATGCGCATACGGTTGTCTTTGCTCCTTCGGATGATGCGGAGACCCTTGCGCGGTTGCAACACTTCAACGACCAGGTGGTTGAAAAAGCCCTCGCGCTCGAAGGCACATGCACGGGGGAGCATGGTGTCGGCATTGGCAAGCAAAAATACTTGCTTCGCGAATATGACGAAGCCACGTTGACGCTCATGGCGCTTCTCAAACGCACCCTTGACCCGCATAACATTCTCAATCCCGGCAAGGTTATCCCCTCTTCATTTCTCCTCTGAACAGGCTTGATTGGTTGTGCCCCTCGCGTCTTCATTTTAGAATACCGCGCGTTGCCAACCAACCGCTGAAAGGCGTCGGCTTGTATGCGTGTGCGGAAACCCTTGTTGCTGGGCATCTTCTTGCTCTGTGTGGGCGTGGCGTTGCTGGTGTGGAACGCCAGCATGCCCGCTGAGACCGTGCAAGGCTGCTTGGATTGCGTGAAAACGCCGCCCCCTTCGCACATGCGCGTGCTGGTGTTCAACATGCTGCATGGCTTTCCAGACGGCAAAGCGCGCATGGCGCGCGCCGACCTGCTCATCCAGACAGTGCAGGCGCTCAATGCCGATGTGCTTCTCCTGCAAGAAGTTTCCCATACACGTCGTGATGGGTTGCTTGCCGAATATCTTGCCGAACGGCTCAACATGAATTGGGTTTATGCGCGCGCTAATGGCAACCTGGCGTGGATTGGATTTGAAGAGGGCGAAGCCATTTTGAGCCGTTTTCCGCTGGAAAACGTGCGCATGGTTGAACTGCTTCCGCAAGATGATTTTTTTGAGCATCGCATTGCGCTGGAAGCCACTGTGCGCACACGTGGGGGGCTTTTGCGTTTCGTCAGCACACACCTCACCAATGGCGACCCCGCCGTCAACCAGGCACAAGCCGACGCCCTGCTTGCCTTCGTGGCATCCGTGCCTACGCCGGCTGTGATTGGCGGCGATTTCAACGCGCAACCTGCAAGCCCGACCATGCACCGCCTGCGGGCTATGTGGCGGATGATGCCGCCGCCGCCTTCGGTGCCCACGTGTTGCGTGGATGTGTTCGGCGCTCCCGATGTGGAGACGTTCACCCACCGCATTGATGTCGCTTTTCTCTTTCAGCCGCCGCCTCGTTGGCGTGTTTTGGGGGGAATGCGTACACTGGACACGCCTCATTGGACGGGGGAACGCTGGCTGTGGGCGTCTGACCACGCTGGTTTTTTCTTTGATCTTGCAACTGACAAAACGGAGTAAGGCTTATGCTAGTCCCTCAATTGTTTCTGGCGCGGGGCGGATTGAGCGTTTCGCGCATTGTGCAGGGCATGATGAATTTGGCGTCCTGGAATTGGACTGTGAAGGAACGCCGCGCTTTCATCGAATTTTGCCTGGAACATGGCATCAGCACGTTCGACCATGCCGATATTTATGGCGGGTACACCTGTGAAGCGTTGTTTGGCGAGGTGTTAGCCGAAGCGCCGCATTTGCGCCAACGTATGCAGATTGTGACGAAGTGCGGCATCAAACTAGTGGCGCCGGCACGCCCCGAACATACCATCAAGCATTACGACACCTCACGCGCGCATATCATCGCTTCGGTTGAAAACTCGCTCCGCGCGCTCCGCACTGATTACATTGATTTGTTGCTCATTCACCGCCCCGACCCACTCATGGACGCCGATTTGGTGGCTGAAGCCTTTGCCCAGTTGCATGCCCAGGGGAAAGTGCGCTTCTTTGGCGTCTCCAATTTCACGCCTTCGCAATTTTCGTTGTTGCAGTCGCGTGTACCGTTTCCATTGCAAACCAATCAGGTTGAATGGTCGCTCCTGCATCTCGACCCGATGTTTGACGGCACGTTCGACCAGGCGCAGGAATTGCGGCGTGCGCCCATGGTCTGGTCGCCTGTGGCGGGAGGGCGGCTCTTCCGTGGCGAAGATGAGCGCGCGCGCCGTGTTCGTCTCGCGTTGCATGGGCTGGCGGCTGAAATGGGCGTTCCACCCGATACGGTCGCCCTGGCGTGGCTGTTGCGTCATCCGGTGCAGGCGGTGCCTGTGTTGGGCACGGGCAACCGCGAACGCATTTTGAACGCGGTGCGCGCCTGCACGCTGAACCTGCCGCGCGAAGATTGGTTCGCTTTGCTGGTGGCGTCGCTGGGTGAAGATGTGCCGTGAAGGAGGGGGAGCGTGCCTGTTTGTCCCACTTGTGGGAATACGGTTGAAGCGCATACCACCGTCTGCCCCTTTTGTGAGCGGCGTATTCGCCAGCGTGGGGGGCGCAAGCGCCGCCCCGCGTCCCCTGTGCACGTTGTCAACCTTGAAGCAGGTATGCCATCGTCGCAGGAAGCCCTGGTACGGTTGCGCAATGCGTTGAACACGGCGCGCCAGCGTGGCAAGAAGGTGGTGAAAATCATCCACGGCTACGGTTCGCACGGCGTTGGGGGTACATTGCGCCATGTCGTGCGGCGTGAATTGAACGCCCAGGTGCGCCGCGGGGTGGTGCGTGTCGTCATTCGGGGTGAGGATTTTCACGCCGCCAACCCCTCGCTCGATATGGTGCTCGCCATGTATCCCGCACTCCGCAACGATCCTGATTTCAATCATCGCAATGAAGGCGTCACATTGGTTGTGTTGTAGTGAAGCGTCCAAGCAGACACCGTATGCGCATTCCAACACGCAAGGTCGGGCATGCCCACCATGCCCGACCTTGTATGAGGAGGATGGGGGAATTATGGAAGCCCTCGGTGTTTTAGGAAGTGGCTTCTTGGAGATCGTGAATCATGGGAGCGTAGTGCGTATTGGCGCCAGAGATGAGCCCCTTACGCAGACACCAGACATGAAATGTTTCGCCTGGAAAACGTGTTTGCATGTATTCACGCACAAGGCTTGCAATCAACAGCCCTGCTTCTGAACACGGAACTCCTTTTTGCCAGCGTTCATTGAAAGCCCCAAAAAGCCCCGGTTCACCGCCGATGTAAATATCCATGCCTTCGACAATCTCGCCATTGACACGTATTTTCTTCCCAATAAGTCCAATTTGCCCCGTGTGCGGTCGTCCGCAAGAGTTGGGGCACCCTGACGCGTGAATGTGAAATGTTCCTAGAATGTGTTTGACTTCCTCACCTAATTCAGCATCGAGGTATTCCACCAGCTCGCGCGTGCGATCTTTGGTTTCGATGAGGGCGAATGGGCAATACGTGTTTCCAGTGCATGCCACCAATCCGCGCCGAAATGGAAGCGGGTTGGGGGAGAGGGTTCGCATCAACGGGTCGGCAAACAGGAGGGGGAGATTGGCTTCTTCTACATGGGGAATCACGATGTTTTGTTCGGGTGTGAGACGGATCTCGCCTGTACCGTATTGCTCGGCAAGGTTGGCTACTGCATAGGCTTCATCCAAGGTCAAGCGGCCTGTGGTCACGTTCAACCCAACGTAGTAGCGCCCGTTTTTTTGGCGATGAAGCCCAATGTGGTCGTTTTGCGCATGGGCATGTGTCAATTCACAACCGGCAGTTTTTGGGGGAAAGGGCAGCCGAGCGATCACCGCTTCCCGGAAAGCGGCAATGCCCATTTCATCAATCACAAACTTAAGGCGGGCTTTTTTGCGCTGCTGACGATTGCCGCGTTCACGGAAGATGTCGAGGATGGCGAGGCAAACGGGCATAACTTGTTCAGCCGAGGGTTCAACAAAAATATCGAGCGGCCATGCGCGTTGGGTTCCCCACGAACCCATAGCACCACCAACCCACACGTTGAAGCCATAGGTGCGCCCTTGCAAAGCGGGGGTAAAGGCAATGTCATTAGTTTCAGCGTGCGTACAGTTATCGCGGCACCCAATGATGGTGATGTTGAATTTGCGAGGAATATCGGCATAGCGCCAGTTGCCGACAATAGCGTCTGTAATAGTTTGCACCAAAGGGCGCGTGTCAAAGACTTCATCATCGGTTAGCCCCGCAACAGGGCAAGTGGTGACATTGCGCACGTTGTCGTGGCCGGTTTGCATGGTCGTCAATCCGACAGATTGCAGTCGTGCCAAGACCTCTGGCACATGTTCCATGCGTATCCAGCGTAGTTGCACTTGTTGGCGAGTTGTGATGTCAATCACATCACGGCCGTAATCGCGGGTGATGTCGGCAAGGGTGCGCCATTGGGCCGCTGTGAAGCAATGTCCTTGCAAAACGCCACCTGGCACGCGTACACGAATCATGAAATAGCCAGGAGTAGGTGGACGATAGAAGACGCCGTACCATTTCAGCAAATCACGTTCATCTTCAGGTATGGCTTCCCATCCTTGTGCAGCCCATTGCATGACACGTGCCCAAATCGCTTCAAAGCCGCCAACATCAGCTTTGAGTTCTTCAATCGAACGTTTTTGTTTCTTGCTCATGGCAACCTCCCATTGGTTGGTACCGATTGACGGCAGCAGTCTACCAGCAAAAAGTGAGAGAATTCAATACCACAAGTAGACCAATTTTGATAAGTAAGAAATTGGAAGCAGTAAACCATTTGTTCCGTAGGAAGTACTTTTTTCGATTTTGTATTCCCCGCTTGTGTTATCCTTGTGCAGAATGCTAGGGATGATTTGTGCATGTTCTTTGTGTATTTGCCCACTTTGGTAAAACCATCATCATTTCATCCACTCTCAAACAGGAAGAAAAAACCATGACGCTCATCATTGGAGAACACCTGGCGCTCTCGTATGGTGCATTTGATATTTTCGACGATGTCAACGTGCAGGTTCCGCCTCGCGCGCGTATTGCGCTGGTTGGTCCCAACGGCTGCGGCAAGAGCAGTCTTGTACGCATCCTGGCGGGCGAGCAAACGCCGACACGTGGGCGGGTCAACCGTGCGCGCACGCTTCGCATAGGGTATTTGCCGCAATTGCCCGATTTGCCCCCCGATGAAACACCACTTGGGTATGTGCGGCGTGCATTCGCTCACCTGGATGAACAGGCGGCGCGTCTGCGCCTTCTGGAACAGGCGCTCGCCGAGCGCCCCGACGACGACGCGCTGCTGACCACCTATGCAGAAGCACAAGCCGCTTTTGAGGCGGCGGGTGGGTACACCTACGAGGCGCGTATTCGCCACATGTTGTTGGGGGTGGGGGTGCCCGAAACGCTGTTCGATACCCCGTTGGCGCATTTGAGTGGTGGGCAACAAACGCGCGTGGCGCTGGCGCATGTGCTTGCCGCCGCCCCCGATGTCCTCTTTCTCGACGAGCCAACCAACCATCTCGATGTCGATGGTGTGGAATGGCTGGAAACGTTTCTGACGGCGTATGAGGGGGCGTTGGTCTTTGTCGCACACGACCGCGCCTTTATTGACGCCGTGGCGACAACAGTATGGGAGTTGTCACATGGGCGTTTGCGCGAATACAAAGGCAATTACAGCGCCTATGTTCGCCAGCGCGCTGAAGCATTGGCGCGTGAACAAGCCGCCTACGAACGCCAGCAGGCGGAGATTGCGCGCACCGAAGCTTTTATCCGCCGCTATATCGCCGGTCAAAAGTCGAAGCAGGCGCGCGGTCGGCGCAAACAGTTGGAGCGCATGCAACGGCTCGACCGTCCGCCAACCTACCGACCGCCGCGCTTGCGGTTGCCGCCCGCCGAGCGCACGGGGGATATGGTGCTGGAACTCAATGACGTGGTAGCGGGCTATGCCCCTGATGCGCCCCTGGTGCGCACGGGCGTTCAGCGTATCACACGCGGCGAGCGCGTGGCGCTGGTGGGACCCAATGGAAGCGGCAAAACGACCCTTCTCCGCACAATTTTGGGGGAAGTGCCGCCGTTGAGTGGGCGCATACGTTTAGGGGCGAAGGTGCGTATCGGCTATTTTGCGCAAACACATGCCCACTTGCGCCCTGATGAGACCGTGTTGGCACACATTCTTCACGAAGGGCTGACATACGAAGCGGCGCGCGCTTTGCTGGCCCGGTATCTTTTTGTGGGGGATGCCATTGAGAAACGTGTCAGCGACCTGAGCGGGGGGGAACGGGCGCGCCTGGCGCTGGCGCTTTTGGCGGTGCAGAACATCACCCTTCTCCTGCTCGACGAACCCACAAACCACCTCGATATTCCCTCACAGGAAGCCTTCCAGGCCGCCCTTGAAGATTTTGAGGGGACGATTCTCTTTGTCTCTCACGACCGCTATCTCATCGAAGCGCTTGCCGACCAGGTGTGGGCGATTGCCGATGGGCAACTCTGGCAATTTGAAGATGGATGGCCAGCGTATCGTGCGTGGTTGCGCGAACAAGCGCGCACCGCTCCCACGGAGCGCGATGGTGCGGCTGAATACGAAGCCCGCAAAGCGGCGCGTCGTGCCGCCGAGCGCGAACGCAGGGCACGCCGGCGACTGGAAGAAGCACAAGCCGCCGTCGAGACGCGCATGGCGGCGCTGGAAGAGGAACTGGCGGCGCTCAGTGCCGCGCTGGCAGCGGCGAGCGAGCAGGGAGATGCGGAGGCGGTGGCGCGTTTGGGTGAAGAGTACGCGGTGGTGCAGGCGGCATTGCATGCCGCTGAGGAAGAGTGGCTGCGGCTTGCCGAGACGCTGGAAGAATAGGCGGGGGAGGGAGGCGTTTTTTGTCGCACCCTTGCCCTAAAATGAAGCAACGATTAAATTGGTGTGAGGAGTAAAGAATGCGGAGAGGCGTGCATGCAAATCAAACTCCATTTATCGGTTCAAACATCACCGCTTTTGCTCCCTGTACACTATAACCAAACCGTCCAGGGGTTCATCTACCATCACTTGAGTGCGAGCATTGCTGAATATCTCCACAATACTGGCTGGCGTGATCAAAAACGGCGCTTTCCTCTGTTCACATTTTCCCGACTGTTTGGAGCGTTTTCGCGGCGGAATGGTCAACTGGCTTTTGAAGAATCTGTTTTCTTCTATGTGGCTTCACCTGCGACAGACGTCTTGCAATCGTTGGCTTCACATCTTGTCAGGCGTGAGACTGTGCGCCTTGGGAAGAGTGAGCTTTTGCTGCATTCGGTGGAAGTCTTGCAGCCGCAACCGCTCTCACGGCCATTGTTGCTGAAAGCACTGTCGCCAATTACAGCGTACAGCACGCTGACCGCGCCCGATGGACGCCGCAAGACGTACTACTACACGCCCAAAGAAGATGAGTTTGGCGCACAAGTGCTTGAAAATTTGCGCAAAAAGCTGCGAGCATGGACGGGTGAGGATATTCCCCCCGACGGGGCAACGTTCCGGCCTGTGCGGGTGAGTAATCGCAACCTTGTGGTGGCGCGCTACAAAGGCACCATCATCAAAGGCTGGACGGGTATCTATGAGTTGGATGCCCCGGAGCCATATTTGCGGATGGCACTAGATGCTGGATTGGGGGCAAAGAATAGCCAGGGGTTTGGGTTTGTGCAGGTGTGGGAGCCGGGGCGGAAGCGGGTGCGTGAGAGTATGGAGTAAACAGTGAAGCGCTGAAAGAAACTCGTAGGAGGTCATGATGCTTCGTGCTTTGCGGGTTCTTGGTGTCATTTTGGGTGGACCACTGGTATACGATCCTGTGAAGGCAGATCAAGTGGTTGCCCTAGAGTTTGATGCACAAGGTCGATATCTGGAGGCCAAGATCTATCCCTTTAACGAGCAGGACTTGCCTCGTTACTTGTATAAAAATGCCAAAGGCAGCAATCCGCCCACGCTCACGCCCACTTTGCTTCTCAATCGCACTTCTATCCAGAAAAGCCTGAAGAATGCGCGCAATGCGTACCGAAAACTGCGCGACCTGAATCCCAGCCTGCCCGATTTGGAATTGACGAACGAGGCTCTCTGGCCTGTCATGGCCGATCATATCGCTCAGGTCATTGAGGGTCTTCGTAAGCGAGAGCGCGTGCTTCTCACCGTGCGCATTGACGGGCAATGGATGGGGGAGCGGGAGGATATCCGCCAAGCCCTGCTGGCCAAATTCCGAGAAGAAGGGCGCGAGAGTGTGGCATTGGGTACATGTGCGATATGTGGTGAAGAGAAGGAGGTCAGCGGCGACATTTCGCCCTTCAAATTCTACACCATTGATAAGCCTGGCTATGTGGTGGGGGGCTTCGACAAAACCTTGGCTTACAAGGCCTTTCCTCTCTGCTACGACTGTCGCGATCTCATTCAGCGGGGTCGCCAGCATGTAGAAGCGAATTTAACCTTCGCCTTTGCTCCGAGCATTCGCTATTTGCTCATTCCGGATTTCATCTTTGGCGCGGAGGCTGTACGTCGGGATGTAATGGACATCCTCATCGAAGACCGCGAGCAACGCCAGCAGCGTTTGCACACTCTGAGCCGTCAGGAGGTCAGGCGTATTACTGCGGACGAGGAAGACATCTTGGACCTGCTCAGCCAGGAACGGGATGTGATGACCTTCCACTTCCTCTTTATGAGTCGTCAGCAGAGCCGCGAAGCAATTGACCTATATGTTCAAGATGTGTATCCCTCACGACTGCGGGCTTTGTTACAGGCCAAGAGCACGGTGGACCGCATCCTGCGCCTTCCCAGAGAAGATGGCACGTGGCGGGAGTATGACTTTACCTATACTATCCTGTATCGTTTCTTCTCTAAAGCTGACCCTAATAAACGAAACCCCGACCTACTGCGCCATTTCTATGACCTGGTGGATCGTACCTTCCGCGTCGCGCCGGTGTCGACTCGCTACCTCATTCCC
>NZ_LGKN01000002.1 GCF_001306175.1 Ardenticatena maritima | reverse complement strand
CCGAAGGACCGTGACTGCTCGCTCGACTTGCATGTGTTAGGCGCGCCGCCAGCGTTCATCCTGAGCCAGGATCAAACTCTCCGTGAAATATTATCGCCGTAGCGATTGAGAGTCTGTATCCGGAATTTCTGACTCACGACCGGCTTGACGTCTCGACCACTTTTCAATTGGTAAGGTGCCGTCTCGAACAGCGCCGAGTACTATATCACCTTCTTGAGATTTGTCAAATCCCCGTTGCCACCTCTTGTTGCTCCGCCTTCTCTTCGCTACGCGAAAGAGAACGCAGAACACACAACGCAAGGGCAACAAAAAATGTGGCGCTGTCGTTTGGAGCAGCGAAAAGTATATCCACTTCCCGCACTCTTGTCAAACGGGTACGCCACATTCGGCGCCGTCCGTCTTGCTTTTTCAAAGTGCGCTGCTCTCGTCAGCAGCGAGCGGGGATTATAGAGAGAATGGCATTCTTGTCAAATCACTGATGCCACTCACTCCGTCCTTGCAATGCTCGACTGAGCGTTACTTCGTCAGCGTATTCCAAATCCCCTCCCATTGGCAATCCACGCGCCAAACGCGTCAATCGCACTGGGTGGGTTCGCAGTTGACGTGCAATGTATTCAGCCGTTGCCTCACCCTCTAATGTAGGGTTAGTCGCTAAAATCACTTCTTGAACAGGCTCCCGCTGCACACGCTGAATGAGCTCACGGATGCGTAAATCTTGCGGCAAAATTCCATCAACAGGAGAAATCGCGCCGTGCAGCACGTGATACAGCCCCTTGTACACACCAGTGCGTTCAATCGCTATGACATCCAGCGGCTCTTCAACAACGCACACGACTGTTTGGTCCCGCGATTCATCGAGGCAGATAGCACATGGATCAGATTCTCCAATGTTGAAACACCGCGAACACATAACGAGATTTTGCCGCAATTCGTACAATGCGTCTGCCAGAGCTTTGACCTGCTCTTCCGGAGCCCGCAACAAATAGAAAGTCAGGCGTGAAGCCGTTTTAGGCCCCACGCCTGGCAATTTTGAAAATTCATCAATCAATCGTGCAACAGCCTTGGGTATCACACTCACAGCGTCCCCCTTTCAACCAAGCAAGCCGCCCAGTCCTCCCATATCGAGCATACTCGCAAAGGGCGCCATGCGTTCTTCGGCCACGGCTCGCGCTTTGTTCAATGCTTCGTTGAATGCAGCCACCAACAAGTCTTGCAACATTTCAACATCTTCAGGATCCACAACCTCGGGGGCAATTTCAACCCCTACCAGCTCTTGCGCAGCCGTCATACGTACTTTGACAACGCCGCCCCCAGCAGAGGCTTCAATAATTTCCTCCTTCAGTGCTTCCTGAGCGGCCATCATTTCGGCTTGCAATTTTTGCACCTGAGCAAGCAAGTCTTGTGGATTCATCGAACCGCCCCCTTTCTTAGCACCCGGTTTGCGAATTTTCTTCTTCGCCATCAAACACCTCCTTCGTCTGTCGCTGGTCTCTCATTCGGCATATAGACGTCAACAATACGTGCGCCCATTTTCATGGCTGTTTGAATCAGCGGGTCTTCCGCCGCTTCTTCATATTTGGTTTTCGTACGTGGTGCATCCATCTGTTCATCTGGAATCCAGACACACCGGATGGACAAAGGCGCCCCACCAAAGCTTTTCACGGCACGCTGCACAAGCCCGCGCGTCTCCGGTTCTTCCACTTTGTCCTTGTGAATCGAATGCGCAAAGCGCAACGTCAAGGTGTTCCCATCAAGTTGATACGGCTCTCCAAACTTCAAGCGCACAGCCAGACGTTTTCCTTTATCACCACGTCTGTTCAACCATTCCAAAAACTCAGGCCATTTTGTTTGCCACCACGACAAATCATGACCCTGGCTATCGGTTTCAATCGCATCATCGCCTGAGACAACTTTGGTGGCAACAGCTTTTGTTTCAGGCGGGGGCGGTGGTGGTGACGGGTGTCCAACAGGCTCTGGTGCGCGAGTACTGGCGCGAGGCGCAGCCGTCGCCGAATGGCTCGATTGTGGCCGCGGCTCGACGCGCTCGTTTCTTTGCTGCCCCGCCAAAAGCGCCTCGGCAAATGCAACTTCAAGCGGCAATTGAGGCGAAAGCCCCAGCTTCAAATCAGCGCCTGCTTGCTGGAAGGCTCGAATACTTTGCATGATAGCATGCGGTGTCAGCCCATCTGCCAAGACACGCAATTGCGCCAAATGGTCGTCCGACCATTCGGGCAATTCTTCGACGCCCCCCAAGCGCAAAATGAGCAACGCTCGCAAATGTTCTAAAATTGCTGCCAAGAATTGGCGCGCATCGCTTCCCCGATCAAGCGCCTGGCGAATCGCGCGAAATCCCGCGGCGGCATCACCCGTTTGAATAGCCTGCAATAGCGCCAGCACATGCTCTTCGTGCGGCACGCCAAGCACTTCGCGCGCAATCTGTACCGTCAGGGTGCCACCACCTGAAGCAAGCAACTGGTCGAGCAGGCTCAGCGCATCGCGCAAACTCCCCGTCGCTTGGCGCGCCACAATGTCCAACGCATCAGGTTCGTACGCAACGCCCTCCGCATCAAGAATGTAAGCCAAGTGCGCGCGAATTTTCTCAACAGGAATACGCTGAAAATCAAACCGTTGACATCGGCTCAAAACAGTTGCCGGCACTTTGTGGACTTCGGTTGTGGCTAATACAAAAATGACGTGTGCAGGTGGCTCCTCCAACGTTTTCAACAATGCGTTGAAAGCGCTATTGGAAAGCATGTGCACTTCGTCAATGATATACACCTTGAAGCGCCCTTCGGCTGGTGCAAACCCCACTTTTTCTCGCAAATCACGAATATCATCCACACTGGTATTACTCGCCGCGTCAATTTCGATCAGATCAAGCGAATGACCTTCGGCGATTGAGCGGCACATATGGCACGTGCCACACGGACGTTCTTCCAAGGGCGCTTCACAATTGACCGCTTTTGCCAAAATGCGCGCTGTGGAAGTCTTTCCCGTCCCCCGCGGTCCTGTGAAAAGGTACGCATGCCCAATGCGCCCCGCCCGCAAAGCATTTTTGAGCGTACGGGTTACATGTTCTTGACCAACGATTTCATCGAAGGTTTGCGAACGCCATTTCCGATACAGGGCTTGTCGCGCCATAAGGCTTCCTTCCTTGCTGAGTCTGACCAATCTTAGCATCGTCGCGGCAAACGGGCAATGCCTTCTCTCCGCTCTCGTTTTTCACCAAAGCCTGCTTGTGGTATAGTGTGCTCACACCGAGCACATGTCAGGGAGGGTTTCCATGGCGAAGAAAAACAAATCGCGCAAGAAGAAAAGTAGCACCGTGACGTACAGCACACGCCGCGCTGCACAGATGAACCGCAACACCAAGATTTTCTATGCTCTCAGCCTGCTCATTGTCATTAGCATGGTGTTGAGTTTGGTCGCGGGATTCCTCAGCGGGGGGTTCTGAACCAAAGGCCAGGTACTCTACACGAAAAAGCGGGGTTTCCCCGCTTTTTTGCGTTTGTTGATATCTACATACCTGCTTAGAGAATCGTAATATCCAGCCCCTCTCGCGCAAGATACGTATTGGGGAACAACTTTTGGGCTTCCGCCTCAATCTCAAACAACGTTTCATCATCATGTGAAGGATCATGATGAAACAGATACAATCGCTTAACCTGCGCGGCTTGGGCAACCTCAATGGCCATTTCCGGCGTGCTATGCCCCCACCCCTGCTTTGAAACAACGGGGTCCAGGTATTCAGCCTGTGTGTACTGAGCATCATGAATCAGCACATCCGCCCCGCGTGAAAACTGAATCAATCGCCGGTCCCCACCAATATAACCTTCCGTATCCGTTGCATAGACAATCGAATGCCCACGGTATGAAATCTTGTAAATGTACACACCCTCTTGCGGATGCCCATAACTCTTGAGGACGTCAATACGCACAACATCATCTACATCTAACGGCCCTTCACGGTAAATGTTCCGAATCATCGGTTCGGGCTGTTCAGGCAAAAGCCACAAACTCTCAGCCTCATGCAAATCACGCACAATGCGCATGGAACGCAAATCATCCAACTCTATGGGGAAATTGGGCGGCAACATGGAACGGCGCAACGCTTCATTGACTTGCTCATGGAACATACGGGGACCAAAGATATAAAACGTTGATGTGGGGATATACGCCGGCGTAAAATAGGGGACGCCCTGTGTGTGGTCATGGTGCGTATGGCTAAATAAAATAACAGCGTGAATAGGCTTCCCGCCATTTTCACGCTGCCGTCGCACGAGGTCATTGCCTAAATGAATCAAACCAGTGCCACCGTCGAGAATAATCAAATGCCCATTGGCTTCAATTTCAACGCAGGGCGTATTCCCCCCCACATGAATCGTGCCCGGGCCAGGTACAGGGTAACTGCCGCGGACTCCCCAAAATCGTAAACGAAACTGTGCGCTCACAAGCCGTCCACTCCTTCGTTGCATCAAAGGCTACTTCAAGATTGCCTGAATCGCCAAATGGGCCATTCTAGTGTATATGTTTCGCTTTATTTGGCAAAGCCTTGTGCGCTTTTTCAACAACTTCATCTATCTGCTGATGTACTCTCTCGATTGGAAGCCCATCTGAGAGGCGTAACCACCACAAAAACTCAATATTGCCCGACGGCCCACGTATCGGGCTATACGTCAAGCCATTTACACACCATCCTTCTTCATACGCCCAACGAACCAACGCTTGGAGAACCTGCTTGTGTACTGCCGGATGCCGTACAACCCCGCCTCTACCCACCTGGTCACGTCCGGCTTCAAACTGCGGTTTAATCAATGCCACAACATGCCCTTGCTCATCCAACCACTTACGCACGGCGGGTAAAAGCAAACGCTGCGAAATGAAAGAGGCATCTATCGTGACAAGGTGTACCGTTTCAGGCAATTTTTCAACATAGCGGGCATTGGTACGCTCCATAACAACAACCCGCTCATCCTCACGCAACTTCCAGGCCAACTGTCCATATCCAACGTCAATTGCATAGACACGCTTTGCGCCACGTTGCAACAACACATCGGTAAACCCGCCCGTACTGGCGCCCACATCAGCGGCCACCATCCCACGCACATCCAGCCCAAACGTGTCCAGTGCCGCCGCCAATTTGTACCCACCACGACTGACATACGGCTGCGCCGCTTCAACTTCCAACACCGCATCTTGCGGAATACGCGTACCCGCTTTTGTCACCACTTGGCCATCCACACGCACCGCCCCCGCCATAATCAGGCGCTGGGCTTGCGTGCGACTCTCCACAAGCCCTTTATGAACAAGCAAAACATCCAAGCGTTCTTTCTTCCCCATTCTCCCCCCGATTGACGCCTCAAACACCTTGCATAGTATCTGCCTGTCCCAAATATACATTTTGAGGAGGACGGGCATGCCTTCGTTCCAGCCCCATGAATCAGATACTTCACCTTATTCACAAATGATGGCGTTGCTTGAAACCATGCGTCCAAAGCAATGGACGAAAAACCTGGTTATCTTCGCGGGGCTTGTCTTCTCAGACGATCGCCTTCTTCTTTCACCACCCGCCGTACTGACTTCCGTCGCGGCTTTTGGGCTTTTCTGTCTGCTATCAAGTGCAGTGTACATTCTAAATGACCTGGCAGATATCGAAAAAGACCGTCAGCACCCGGTCAAACGCCACCGCCCCCTACCATCCGGGCGTCTCAAACGCTCCGTGGCCACTATCAGCGTCATTCTCTTGTTCGGCACACTTATTCCATGCGCCTTCTGGCTTCAAAAGTGGTTTGGCGTAGCAGCACTCGCCTATGTCCTCAACAATCTCGCCTACACATTCATTTTGAAGAACATCGTCCTCCTTGATGTCTTTTCAATTGCAGCCGGTTTCGTTCTCCGTGCTATGGCCGGCGCATTTGTGATTGAAGCCCCCATCTCACCATGGCTGTATGTGGTCACGATTTTATTAGCCCTCTTCTTGGCGATTAGCAAACGCCGACATGAGTTGATTTTACTCCAACAAAACCGAGGCTCTCACCGTCGCGTTCTAGAAGAATACACCGAGGAACTGCTTGATGAAATGCTCAGTGTTGTTACAGCCAGCACGGTGATTGCGTATTCGCTTTATACCTTCACCGCACAAAACTTGCCCGACAACCATGCCATGATGCTCACGATTCCCTTTGCCCTCTATGGGCTTTTTCGCTACTTGTATCTCATCCATCGTAAAAATCTTGGCGGCGCTCCCGAAGAAGCCCTGTTGCAAGACAAACCTCTGATGGCCACCATTCTTTTGTGGGGTGTATTGGTCATTTCCATTTTGTATATCTTTCCCCGCTAATCACGCACCCCACTTCCAAAAAGAAAACAGCCCCTTGCGTAGGGGCTGTTTTTCGTTTGGCATACACACCATTAACGCTTGGTGTAGGTCGGCGCCTTGCGAGCACGCTTGAGACCCGGCTTCTTGCGTTCCTTCATGCGCGGATCGCGAGTGAGGAAACCACCGCGACGCAATACCGGGCGCAAGTTTTCATCATACTTCAGCAACGCACGAGCGATACCGTGCTTCACAGCACCGGCTTGCCCCGTCACGCCGCCACCGCGCACAACCACCGTGATATCAAACGTCCCTTCATGACCGGTGGCGCGCAACGGCGCATAAATCTCCACCAAGTCCTGTTCACGGGTGAAGTATTCGTTGACGGGCTTCCCATTAACGGTAATCTGCCCCGTCCCTTCCGGATACAAACGTACTTGCGCCGAAGCCGTCTTCCGGCGACCGACGGCGTAGAAATAACGGTTCTCAGCCACTTATGCGCCTCCCTTACGTATCCAACTCAAGCGGTTTAGGTTGCTGGGCCTGGTGGGGATGTTCTGGCCCGGCATACACCTTCAACTTCTTGAACATTTTGCGCCCCAAGCGGTTCTTGGGAAGCATCCCCTTCACCGCTTTCTCAATAACCAATTCCAGGTGGCGCTGCAACTGTTCGCGTAACGTGCGTTGCTTCAACCCACCCGGATACCCGGAGTGGCGATAATAGATCTTTTGATCCAATTTGTTGCCCGTGACAGCGACCTTTTCAGCATTGATGACAATCACGTAGTCGCCGCAATCAACGTGCGGTGTGTAATACGGCTTATGCTTGCCGCGCAAGATGGTGGCAATTTGCGTTGCCAGACGCCCAAGCGTTTTACCTTCGGCGTCCACAACCCACCATTCGCGCTGTACTTCTTCCGGCTTAATTGAAATCGTCTTCATGATTCCGACTCCTGCGCACCGACCGATGTGAGCGGTCCTTGTTCTTCGGTTTCATCCTCTTCATACCGAACGGCCATCAAACAAAGCCCATGCGGTGGAGCCGTAGCCCCCGCCGCATCCGGGCGACGAGCCGTCAGTACTTCCTGCATCCACTGCGGGGGGGCTTGCCCCCGTCCAATGATAAGCAACGTCCCAACAATACGGCGCACCATGCGGTACAGAAACGCATTGGCTTCCAGGTCCACATAGACCCAATCGCCATCACGCCAGACCTGCGCCCGCATCATGTGACGCACGGTGGACTCGCCCTGCGTCGGACGGCCAAAACTGGCAAAGTCATGCGTGCCTAACAACATCTGGACGGCAGTGTGCATCGCTTCGGCATCCAGTCGCCGGGGCTCGTGGAGCGACCAGCGTGCCACAAGCGGACGACGCACTGCACGATTCCAGATGGTGTAGCGATACGAGCGCGAACGCGCGCTATATCGGCTGTGAAAGGACTCTGGCACACGTGCAATATCACGCACAGCAATATCGTGGGGCAAAATCGCATTCAACGCTTGAACAAGGCGCTCATCTTCATCATGCCAATCGAGCCAGAAATCCACAACCTGACCGATGGCATGGACACCTGCATCGGTGCGCCCTGCCCCACGCAAGCGAACCGACTGGTTGCGATTCAAACGCTGCAACGCAGCTTCCAGTTCGCCTTGAACAGTCCGCGCATTCGCCTGAATTTGAAACCCGGCGAACGCCGTCCCGTCATATTCAACCGTCAGTTTGTAATGAGCAGACATGCCGAAAATCGGCAACCATCTCAGTCAACAAGCTCGATAATCGCCATCGGCGCCCCATCGCCACGGCGCGGACCATACTTGATGATGCGCGTGTAGCCGCCGGGGCGATCAAGGAAGCGATCCACTTTCTTTTCGAACAAATCATGCACAACCGTTTTGTCGTTCACAAACGCCAATGCCTGGCGGCGTGCATGCAACGCATACGATGGATCTTGCTTGGCTTTGCGCGCCAACGTAATGATGCGTTCCACATAGGGGCGCACCGCCTTCGCCTTGGCTTCGGTCGTCATGATGCGCTCGTGGCGCAAAATTTCCGTCACCAAATTGCGGTAGAGCGCCTTGCGATGGTCGCGATCACGCCCAAAGTGGCGTCGTTTTACCCGGTGTCTCATGGCTCCGTCTCCTACCTTATTCCGTCTGGCTCTGGGTATTCGCAAGATACTGCAAATACCCTTTGGCTTCAAGGGCTTCCAGCAATTCTTCTAACGACTTTTCCCCAAAGTTGCGGATTGCCAGCATTTCGTCGCGGCCTTTTTGCAAACGTTCCAAAACCTGCCCGATATTGGTAATACCAGCACGCTTCAAGCAGTTGTACGCACGCACCTGCAATCCCAAATCTTCGATGGGGCGGTTGTAAACCGAAGCCGGGATGCCGGTGTCCGCGCCTTCTTCCTCTTCTTCTTCAGCCGCAGCGGGCACTTTGACCTGCAAAGCAGGAACACCACCCGCCACAATCGCAAAGTGCTGTACCAAAATTTCGGCCGCTTGCTTCAATGCACTTTCCGGATCAATTGTCCCATCCGTCCAAATACTGATGACCAACCGATCAAAATCGTGGCTTTGCCCAACACGTTCCGGTTCGACGTCGTAGCGCACACGACGAATCGGGCTAAAAATCGCATCAACGGGGATTTCATCAATTGGCAAGCGCCCACGTTCATCGGCGGGCGAAAACCCCCGTCCATGCTCAACCTGGAATTCGACTTCAACTTCTGATTCTTCATTATCGAGCGTGAGCAGGTGCAGCTCTGGATTGACAATCTCCACCTGGCTCGGTGCTTCAATGTCGGCGGCGGTGACTTCACCAGGCCCCCGCGCCGTCAACCGCATACGCATTGGTTCCTCGCCGTGCAACTTCAGGCGCAACTGTTTCACATTGAGGATAAATTGAATCATATCCTCTTTTGCGCCCGGAATAGGGCTAAACTCATGGTGCACCCCCGTCACACGAATAGAGGTGACCGCCGCCCCTGGCAAAGAACTCAGCAACACACGGCGCAGCGCATTGCCCACCGTGATGCCATATCCTCGCTCCAACGGGGCAATCACAAAGCGCCCGTGGGTCTGCGTCACTACTTCGCGCTCGATTCGCGGCATTACGATATCCAACGAAACCCTCCTCATAAATCGCTGTGCCACGCCAATTGAACGGCGGGCACAGGGTCAAGTTCTCGACAGTTGTCGCAGATTTGGGTCAGCGATTAGCGCGAGTAGTACTCAACGATCAACTGCTCGTTCACCGGAATATCAATCTGATGACGTTCGGGCAAGGCAATCACACGCCCGGTCAACGTCGTCGGGTCAACTTCCAGCCATTCCGGAACCGCCTTGCCTTCCATGTGCTCGCCAATTTCCTTGAAGTACGTGCGCTTGCGGCTGCCTTCACGCACGCTAATCACATCGCCCGGCTTCACCAGGTACGATGGAATGTTGTGGCGGCGACCATTGAGCGTGAAATGCCCATGCGTCACCAACTGGCGCGCTTGCGCACGTGAATCGGCGAAGCCCATGCGGTACACCACGTTATCAAGGCGGCGTTCCAGCAAACGAAGCAGGTTTTCACCCGTCTGACCCGGCTGACGCACCGCATCATAGAAGTAGCGGCGGAACTGGCGTTCCAGCACACCGTAAATGCGGCGCGCTTTCTGCTTTTCACGCAACTGCATGCCGTAGTCCGACATCTTGCGGCGGAACCGCTGCTTTTGCCCATGCATACCCGGCGGATATGGGCGGCGCTCCACAGCGCACTTCGGGCCGAAGCAGCGTTCGCCTTTCAAAAAGAGTTTTTCGCCTTCACGTCGGCAAAGTTTGCAAACAGCGTCCGTATATCGTGCCATACCGTATCCTCTTCCCTACCTTTTACACACGCCGCTTTTTGGGCGGGCGGCATCCGTTGTGCGGAATTGGCGTCACATCCGTGATACTCACAACCTTCAAACCGGCCTGCATCAAAGCACGAATCGCCGACTCGCGCCCTGGACCAGGCCCCTTCACAAAAACATCTACTTCGCGCAAACCGTGCTGCATAGCGGCTTCGGCAGCCTGTTGCGCCGCCACTTGGGCCGCATATGGCGTGCTCTTGCGCGAACCCTTGAAGCCAGCCGTCCCACCGCTGGCCCACGAAATCGTGTTGCCATTGGGGTCTGTAATTGTCACAATTGTATTGTTGAAAGTCGCGTGGATATGTGCCTGACCGTGCGGAATATTCTTCCGCTCGCGGCGTCGCGTCCCACGACGAACACGTCGTCGAGCCATTTGTTACCCCCTGTCTCCTACACGTTTCTGGCTAGGGCGCTACACCCAAGCAAACTGGAAATTACTTCTTGGCGCGGCTGCGCTTCTTGCCTGGAACCGTCTTGCGCGGACCTTTGCGGGTGCGCGCGTTCGTGCGCGTCCGCTGCCCCCGCACGGGCAAACCACGGCGGTGGCGCAAACCGCGATACGTCCCAATTTCAATCAATCGCTTGATATTCAGGTTCACTTCACGGCGAAGATCGCCTTCAACCTTGTAATCGCGATCGATCACCGTACGCAAGCGGGCGATTTCATCTTCCGACAAATCCTTCACCCGCACATCAGGATTGACTTCCGCTTTGCGCAAAATTTCCAGGCTGCGCGAGCGGCCAATCCCATAAATGTACGTCAACGCAACTTCGACGCGCTTATCTCGCGGCAAGTCTACACCTGCAATACGTGCCATGTTCCGCTCCTCAACTCCTTGCGCCGCGACGCAGGCTTAGCCTTGTCGCTGCTTGTGCTTCGGGTTCTTGCTGCAAATTACGTACACACGCCCATGACGGCGAATGATGCGGCAGTGAGCACACATTTTCTTGACTGATGGTCGCACTTTCATGATGAATCCTCCGACCTTTCAACACAACACATCTCGGCCCCTGCGAGCAGGACGCCGAGATGCCAACGATAGATTGTATGCGAGAATCAAATCCCGTCAAGTTCGCTTGCACTCGTCCTCAACGGGATATTTCACAAGACTGTCAAAATTTCTGGTCCATCCTCGGTGATGGCTACGGTATGTTCGAAATGTGCCGTCAAACTGCCATCGGCACTCACAACTGTCCACTTATCGGACAATACACGTGTGCGCCAATCACCGACACAGACCATTGGCTCAATCGCCAACGTCATCCCAGGCCGCAAACGCGGACCACGCCCCGGTTCACCATAGTTGGGCACTTGCGGGTCTTCATGCATCTCCCGTCCAATGCCATGCCCAACGTATTCACGTACAACCGAGAAGCCGGCAGCCTCTACTACTTTTTGCACTGCGTGGCCAATATCACTCAGCCGATTACCGGGACGGGCTTGTTCTATGCCGGCATAGAGCGAACGCTCAGTGACTTCCAACAAACGCTGTGCGACAGGCGAAATGGGGCCTACGGCATACGTCCAGGCTGAATCTCCATGATACCCCTTGTAATACACGCCAATATCAACGCTGACAATATCGCCTTCTTCAATACGCCGCTCGCCGGGAATACCGTGCACCAACTCTTCATTGATTGAAATGCACGTTGACGCTGGATATCCGTGATACCCTTTGAAACTGGGTTCCGCGTTTTGCGAGCGAATGAAGGCTTCAACCTTCTCGTCTATCTCTCGCGTCGTAATCCCCGGCTTCAACAGTTCGCGCACAATCTCATGTGCTTGCGCCACCAACCGGCCAGCCTCGCGCATGATGGCGATTTCACGTGGTGATTTGATGACAATCATTCGGCAGTCGCCTCATGCACATCGTCCGCCGGTACGCCAATCGCCTTCAAAATGTCGGCGTTGACGGCTTCAATTGGCTGCTCACCCGACACTTCAGAAAGCAACCCGCGTTCGCGGTAATACTCAATCACCGGCAGCGTTTCTTGCTGATAGATTTCCAACCGGCGGCGAATCGCGGCTTCATCTTTGTCGTCATCACGCTGATACAACTCGCCGCCACACACATCACAGACACCTTCCTGCCGAGGCGGCTTGAACACAACGTGATACGTCGCCTGGCAAGAACGGCAAACGCGGCGGCCAGTCAAGCGGCGCATCAATTCATCCATGCTGACATCAATGTAGATGGCACGCGTGACCTCAGCGCCCCATTCCGCCAACATTTCATCAAGCGCGCGCGCCTGATTCAGATTGCGCGGATACCCGTCGAGAATCGCCCCATCGGCGGCATCTTCCCGCGAGAGGCGCTCGCGCACCATCGCATTCGTGACCTCATCTGGGACCAGTTCGCCGCGGTCCATATACCCCTTGGCCAACTGCCCCAACTCGGTATTATTCTTTAAGTTGTACCGAAACAAATCGCCCGTCGCGACCTGGGGAATCCCCAACTTTTCCTGCAAGAGCCGGGCTTGTGTTCCCTTCCCCGACCCCTGCGCACCGAACAAAATCACATAGCGGCGAGACGCCATCGTCTACTCCTTCACTCGCGTCAGCCCATGAAACCAGACTTGCGCATAAAACCTTCGTAGTGACGCATGGTCAATTGGGCTTCAAGTTGCTTCATCGTATCCAGCACAACACCAACCACGATGAGCAAGCCCACACCTGAAATCACCATCGGGTCAGCAGCGGCATTTGTACCCGGCAGCGGCACCCCCAAAGGTACAAGGACCAGGCGCAGCAAGTAGGGCAAAATCGCAATGATACCCAAGAACACCGCGCCGACGATGGTAATACGGCGCAAGACTCCCGTCAGATATTCATCCGTCGGGCGCCCTGGACGAATACCGGGCACAAAGCCCCCTTGGCGGCGCAATGTGTCCGCCAAATTTTGCTGGCTGAAAATGACATCTGTGTAGAAGTAGGTGAACGCTACAACCAGCAAGAAGTAGAAAATCCAGTAGAACGGATTGGTCGTACTCATCAAATTGTAAATGAAATCAGCAACGTCGGCGACAACCGGAATGTCCAGCACACGCAGATACCCGGCAATCAACTGCGGGAAGAGCAACAAACTCTGCGCGAAGATAATCGGAATCATCCCCGACGAGTTGACCCGCAAAGGCACGTATGTGCTCTGCCCACCGTACACCTTCGTCCCGCGGACGCGGCGACCATACTGCACCGGAATACGCCGCTGTCCTTCCTGAATCACCACGATGGCAAAGACCGTCACCACCATCAAAATGAGGAACAGGATGAGTGTCAGCGTGCTGGTTGCCGCCAGACGCACAATATTTTGCGGCGCACGCGAAACAATCCCACCGAGAATGATAATGGAAATCCCGTTGCCGATACCGCGCTCAGTAATCAAGTCGCCCAGCCAAATGGCAAACATGGTACCGGCGACGAGCGCAAACAACGTTGCAACCGTGGGCAAAATGTACGCCGCTGAAAACCCAAAATTGGGCAACACACCCACCTGGCGCATAATCGCCGCCTGGCCCAACCCTTGCAAGAGCGCCAGCGGCACTGTCAACCAGTAAGTGTATTGGTTGATTTTGTTGCGCCCTTGCTCGCCTTCGCGAGACAGTTCTTGCAACGTTGGAATGAGCGGCGTCAGCAACTGAATAGCAATCGAAGCGGTGATGTAGGGATACACCCCCATCGCCATCACCGAGAAGTTGGCCAACGCGCCCCCCGAAAGCAAGTCATACAAACCGGCTAACTGGTTACTTGCCAAAAAATCGGCCAGCGCTGTACGATCAACCCCCGGCACGGGGATATGGGCTGCAAAGCGGTATACCACCAGCAAGCCCAGCGTATACAACAACTTTGACCGCAAATCTGGCAAGCGGAATGCGTTACGAAGCGCATCCAGCATATATCGCTCCTAATCTCCGTTCTCACACACCGGCACGAAACGGCCGGTGGTGGCCACCTTTCTCTGTGGTTGCCAACGGGCTTTACCCCTCGTAGGGAATTTCAATCGCCTGTCCACCGGCCGCTTCGATTTTCTCGCGTGCCGATTGAGAGAACGCGTGTGCTTTCACCGTCAGCGCTTTGGTTATCTCGCCTTCGCCCAGCACCTTCAACGGCTTCTTGCTGCGCTTGACGAGGCCTTTTTCGAGCAACAGGTCGGGCGTGACTTCGGCGCCCGCATCAAAAGCAGCGTCAATCCGTTCGACATTGATGATGCGGTATTCAACGCGCGACACTTGGCGGAACCCAACCCCGCGCACAAACGGTTGGCGGTTCATGCGGGTGCTCATCCCGCGGAACCAGGGTTGCTTCGTTCCACCACTGCGCGCACCTTGCCCCTTACGACCACGGCCGGCATAGGTGCCGCCTTTGCCACTGTTGCCACGACCCACTCGCTTGCGCTGCTTGGTGCTGCCCGGCGCCGGGCGCAGGTCGTGCAGTTTGAGATCTTTTTCGCTCATAACAATCGCTCCATCTTTCGGAATTTCATGCCGCAGGCAAGTCCGGGCTCCCGCCTGCATTCCCCCGAAGGACGTTATTCAGCCTCGGGGGCTTCAACCTCTTCGACTTCAACCAGGTGCGCAACGGCACGCACCATCCCCAAAATAGCCGGGTCAGCCTTCTTCACCACCTCATCGCCAAGGCGGCGAAGCCCCAAAGCGCGCACCGTGCGCTTGTGGCGCTCCTTGGCGCCAATCATGCTCTTCACATAGCGGATGCGCAAATATTTCTCGCTCACTCTTCAACCTCCGACTTGTACCACGGCGGCACAATCTGTGCCAGTGGTTTGCCGCGACGACGGGCTTCTTCATGCACATCTTTCATCTGCTTCAAGCCCTCAAACGTCGCCTGCATAACGTTGATGATATTGTTCGACCCCAGCGACTTCGTCAGAATGTTGCGAACACCGGCGGCTTCAACAACAGCACGCACGGCACCACCGGCAATCACCCCAGTACCGGGAGCAGCCGGCTTCATAAAGACGCGTGCCGCGCCAAAATCCACCGTGATTTCATGCGGGATCGTATCACCCAACAGCGGCACTTCAATCATGTTGCGCTTCGCGCGCTCCACGCCCTTGCGGATGGCCGCAGGCACTTCACGCGCTTTGCCGATGCCTACGCCAACGCGGCCGTTGCCATCGCCAACGACCACAGCGGCGCGGAAGGCAAAGCGGCGACCACCCTTCACCACCTTGGCGGTGCGGGCAATGTGCACAACCTTTTCTTCGAATTCGGTTTCTTGACGCTCGCGGCGTCCTTCACGTCGAGCCATTTGCCTGCTGCCTCCTAGAACTCAAGTCCACCTTCACGGGCACCTTCGGCCAGTGCCTTCACACGGCCATGATACTTGTACCCACCACGGTCGAAAGCAACTTTGGTAATACCGGCTTGCTTCGCACGCTCAGCCAGCACCAAGCCAACTTTGCGTGCCGCCTCCACCGGCTTCAACCCCTTCACTTCATCGCGCAAACCTTTTTCCAACGTGCTGGCCGAAACCAGCGTATGCCCAACCGTATCATCAATGATTTGTGCATAGATATTCGTCAGGCTGCGGTACACATTCAGGCGCGGGCGCTCCGGCGTCCCGAACACCTTGCGGCGAACACGCAGGTGTCGGCGCTTCCGAGCCGCGCGCGGTGTGCGTGACCGCTGGCGTTTACTCATGCGAGCCATGTCCACTCCTCCATCGTTGTCCGACGCCGATGCTCTTTCCTCATCGTCCGCCGGCACATTCAAGATCGTTCAACGATTATGCGCGGCCGCTCTTCCCGGCCTTGCGGCGAATGACTTCATCCGCGTAGCGAATCCCCTTGCCCTTGTAGGGTTCGGGCGGTCGCACACGGCGAATGCGCGCCGCAATTTCACCCACCAACTGCTTGTCAATCCCCGAGACCGACAGGCTCTTGCCTGAGCGGTCTACTTCGAAGGTAATGCCTTCCGGCGCTTCAATTTCCACCGGGTGGCTGTACCCCACGTTCAAGACCAGCGTTGTACCTTTGAGATCCGCGCGATAGCCGGTCCCTTCCAGAATCAAATCCTTCTTGTAGCCTTGCGAGACACCCACCACCATGTTGTTGATGAGTGCACGCGTCAGGCCGTGCAAAGCCCGGTGTTGACGTTCATCGCTCGGACGGCGGACAACAATCCGCCCATCTTCCAGCGACACCTGCATATCCGGGTGGAACGTGTAGGACAACTGCCCTTTCGGGCCTTTGACCGTGATCGTGTTCCCCTGGATATCCACCGTCACACCAGCCGGGACCGGCACGGGCATTCTCCCAATGCGTGACATTCGTGTCCCTCCAACTCGTCAAAATCTCACCGGCGGTCGTCGCCGCCCCGGCGTTTCCTTACCAGACGTAGCAGAGCACTTCGCCACCCACACCCAACCGGCGCGCTTGACGATCCGTCATAATCCCGCGCGAGGTGCTGAGGATGGCGATACCAATCCCGCTCAGCACCCACGGAATTTCGCGCTTACCGGCGTAGATGCGGCGGCCAGGCTTGCTCACCCGCTTCAAGTTCGTAATAGCGGGCTTCTTGTTCTCATCGTACTTCAGCCACAGGCGCAACAAGTTGCGCGGCTTGGCCTCGATCACTTCGACGCGTTCGATATACCCTTCATCCGCCAAAATCTGCGCAATGGCGTGCTTCATCTTGCTCGTCGGCACATCCACATAGCGATGGCGCGCCATCTGCGCATTGCGGATACGCGTCAGCATATCGGCAATCGGGTCCGTAACGGTCATAATCTCACTCCTGCTACCGATTTTCCGCGCTTACCACGAAGCCTTCTTCACTCCCGGAATCTCACCACGCAAAGCGAGTTCGCGGAAGCAAATACGGCACAGGCGGAACCGACGAATGTACGCACGCGGGCGCCCACACCGCTCACAGCGGTTGCGCACCTGCACACGATACTTCCGTCGTTTTTCGCGCGCAATCATTGATTTCTTAGCCACGGTTCCACTCCTTTTTTAGCGAGCCGCCCGGCGCTGGCGGAAGGGCATCCCCAACAACGCCAACAAGCGCCGGCCTTCTTCGTCCGTCTCTGCGGTCGTCACAATGGTGATTTCCATGCCCCGAATTTTGTCAATCTTGTCGTAGTCAATTTCGGGGAAGACCAACTGTTCACGCAAACCCAACGTGTAGTTGCCATGCCCATCGAACGAATCCGGCGACACACCGCGGAAGTCGCGCTGGCGCGGCAACGCCACATTCATGAGACGATCCAGGAACGACCACATGCGCTCGCCACGCAGTGTCACCTTCACACCAATTGGCTGCCCAGCGCGCAAACGGAAGTTCGCAATGCTCTTCTTCGCGCGCGTGATGACAGGCCGCTGGCCGGTAATCGTTGCCAGGTCTTCCACGGCGTATTCAAGCGCCTTGGCGTTTTGCAACGCTTCACCCAGCCCGATGTTCACCACAACTTTTTCGATGCGTGGCACCTGCATGATGTTTTTGTACTTGAACTCTTCCATCAACGCAGGCACCACACGTTCTTTATAGATTTGTTCGAGTCGTGCTGCCATGTCTCACCTCACCCTTTCGAGACCGCCGCTCCTCTTTTGAACGACGCCCCGAAGTTGTGCAGGGCGCTCAGCCCCACGTTTGCCTACTTGTCAATTGGTTTCCCGCATTTCTTGCAAATGCGGATTTTCTTGCCTTCGGAACGATCAATCTTCACCCGCGTGGGTTTGTCGCAGTTCGGGCAAACCAGCATCACATTGCTGTGATGAATCGGCGCTTCCACCGTGATACGCCCAGCCTGCTGAACCCCCGGCTGCGGGCGTTGATGCTTCACCACCAGATTGACGCCAGCCACCACCACGCGATCGTGGTTGGGGTCCTTTTGCCCCTTCTTGCGGCCATACTTGAACTTGCCGCGCACGACGCGCTGCACTTCGCCGCGCTTGCCGGCGTCTTTACCGGTAATCACTTCAACAATGTCGCCCTTCTTGATTTTCATCTTTCCTCGCCTCCTACGGTACGGGAAGGCCCACGGCCTTTACAGAACCTCGGGCGCGAGGGAAACAATCCGCATGAAGCCCTTTTCGCGCAATTCACGCGCCACGGGGCCAAAAATACGGGTTCCCTTGGGATTGCCCTGGTTGTCCAGAATCACCGCTGCATTGTCATCAAAGCGGATGTACGTGCCGTCGGGGCGGCCGTACTCCTTCTTGGTGCGCACCACAACAGCGCGCACAACGTCCCCCTTCTTCACCGAACCGCCCGGCTGCGCATCTTTCACACTAGCGACAATCACATCGCCAACACGCGCATAGCGGCGTTTGCTCCCGCCAAGCACGCGGATGCACAACAACTCGCGGGCACCGGTGTTATCGGCCACTACTAATCGCGATTCTTGTTGAATCATGGCTACTGCTCCGCACGTTCAAGAATCTTCGTCACCACCCAGCGCTTCGTCTTGCTGATGGGACGCGACTCAACGATTTCGACGCGGTCACCAACACGCACTTCGTTGCGCTCGTCGTGCGCATGGTATTTCTTGGAGCGGCGCACCTGCTTCCCGTAAATCGGGTGGCGCACCAGGCGCTCGACCAGCACAACCACGGTCTTGTCCATTTTGTCGCTTACCACAACGCCTTCCAGGCGTTTCCGACGCTCTCGCGCCATGTTAGCCCTCCTTCTCCTCGGCCAAGCGGCGCTCATGCAGAATCGTCTTGATGCGCGCAATCAGCCGCTTCGTTTGGCGAATCTGCGATGTATCTTTCAACTGGCGCGAAGCGTGCTGGAAGCGCAGGCTCCACAACTGCTTGTACGCCTCATCCAACTTGGCCTTCAATTCTTCGTCCGTCAGTTGACGCAGTTCTGCCGCATTCATGCCTCACTCCCTCCTTCAACGGATGTTTCGGCACGGCTGATGACCTGCGTCTTGATGGGCAACTTGTGCGCCGCCAGACGGAACGCTTCGCGCGCCACATCTTCAGGCACACCAGCAATCTCGAACATCACGCGCCCCGGCTTCACCACGGCAACCCAGTATTCCACGTTCCCCTTCCCGGAACCCATACGGGTTTCGGCGGGCTTTTTGGTCACCGGCTTATCCGGGAAAATACGAATCCAGAGTTTCCCGCTGCGGCGCACATAGCGCACAATCGCACGGCGGGCGGCTTCAATCTGGCGTGCAGTAATCCAGGCCGGTTCCAGCGCCTGCAACCCGTATTCACCAAAACTGACCTGGTTCCCGCGCGTGGCTTTGCCGCGCATGCGCCCGCGGAACTGCTTTCGGTATTTGACACGCTTCGGCATCAACATGGTTCTGCCACCTCGCTCTCTACACGGCTCGCCGGAACAAAGCGGCAAGCCCTTCTCTCAATCTTACATCTCGTCTTCGGGCTTCACATCGCCCTTGTACACCCACACCTTCACACCAATGCGACCAAAAGTTGTCAACGCTTCGGTGTTGGCGTAGTCAATATCCGCGCGCAACGTGTGGCGCGGTACACGGCCTTCCTGTACGTCTTCCTTGCGGGCCATTTCAGCCCCCGACAGGCGGCCGCCCACGCGAATCTTGATGCCCTTGGCGCCGGCACGCATAGCGCGCTGCACCGCCTGTTTCATCGCACGGCGATGGCTGATGCGGCGCTCCAACTGCATGGCGATGTTCTCGGCGATCAAATAGGCATCCGTATCAGGGTTTTCGACCTCGTGCACGTCCACCTTGATTTTCTTGCCGGTCAGGGCTTCCAGCGATTCGCGCAAATTCTTGATGTTTTCGCCTTTGCGCCCAATCACAACACCCGGACGCGCCGTCCACAAGGTAACTTCAATCTGATTGGGGAAGCGCTTGATCCGGATGTCGCTAATCCCGACACGCCCCAATTGCTTGCGGATGTGCTCGCGGATGCGGCGGTCTTCCTGCACCTGCTCCGCGTAGCGATCACCCTCAGCGTACCAGTGGGCTTTCCAATCTTTGGTAATTCCGAGACGAAAACCGTAAGGATGTACTTTGCGTCCCAAGGTTCCTTACTCCTTCCTCATCATGTCCTCTACTCAGGACCCCATCTCACGCAGCACAACCGAAATGTGGCTGCTTCGTTTCAAAATGGGCTTGAAACGACCGCGAGCGGCGAAACGGCGCCACTTGCGAGTCGGCCCTTCATCCACACGGATTTCGGCAATGTAAAGATCACTGCGGCTGAGGCCAAGGTTTTCTTCGGCGTTGGCCGCGGCGCTCTCAATAACCTTGCGCACCGGCTTGGCGGCACGGTGCGGCATGAGGCGCAGTGTCGCCACAGCCTGTTCAACAGGCATGCCACGCACGACGTTGACGACACGGCGCACTTTGTACGGCGACATTTGAATGTACCGAGCCACTGCCCGTGCTTCGAGTGTTTGCTCTGCCATAGGTATCCCTCACACGCATTCGGTCGGCGGGAAAGCCCGCCCCCTCTGCTCCTACTTGCGCTTGCTTTTCTTGTCCTTCGCTTCGTGCCCGCGGAACGTGCGCGTCGGCACAAATTCACCCAACTTGTGACCGACCATCTGCTCCGTGATGTAGATGGGCACATGCTGGCGGCCATTGTGCACAGCAATGGTGTGCCCCACCATCTGTGGGAAGATTGTCGAGCGGCGGCTCCACGTCTTGATGACGCGCTTCTGGCCGGTCTTGTTCATTTCTTCGATTTTGCGCAACAGTTTTGGATCTACGTACGGCCCTTTTTTCAGCGAACGAGCCATCGTCCTACTCCTCTCCTATCCACTAGCGGCGCTTTGAACCACGGCGGCGCACAATGAACTTGTCGGTCGTCTTGCGACGACGCGTCTTCTTGCCCAAAGCGGGCTTGCCCCACGGCGTCTTCGGGCCAGGCAACCCAATCGGCGCCTTCCCTTCACCACCACCGTGCGGGTGGTCCACCGGGTTCATGGCCGAACCACGCACTTCTGGGCGCCAGCCCATATGGCGTTTGCGGCCGGCTTTCCCCAACTTGATGTTCCCATGCTCCACGTTGCCGACCTGGCCGATCGTCGCGCGGCAGCGAATATGCACCATGCGCATTTCCCCACTGGGCAAGCGCAAGGTCGCATAATCGCCTTCCTTCGCCATCAACTGCGCTGAGGTACCAGCGGCGCGCACCAATTGCGCCCCCTTGCCGGGTTCCAATTCGATGTTGTGCACCACAGTACCCACCGGAATATCGGCCAGAGGCAAAGCGTTGCCCACACGAATGTCCGCTTCGGGACCGCTCATCAACACATCGCCCACTTTCAAGCCCAACGGGGCGATAATGTAGCGCTTTTCGCCGTCCGCATACGTCAGCAACGCAATGCGTGCCGTGCGGTTCGGGTCGTATTCAATGCTCACCACACGGGCGGGAATGCCATCCTTGTCGCGCTTCCAGTCAATGATGCGGTACTTGCGCTTGTTCCCGCCACCACGGTGGCGCACCGTGATACGCCCCTGGTTGTTACGGCCGGCGTGTTTCTTCAGCGGTTCAACGAGCGAACGTTCCGGTTCGGTCTTGGTAATTTCGCTAAAATCGTACCCGGTCATGCCACGGCGGCCGGGTGTGGTTGGCTTGTAAACCTTGATTCCCATCGTATCGCTCCCTACATGCTGCTAGCGCACCGGCGTTTAGACACCCTCGAAGAGTTGGATCGAGTCGCCTTCGGCCAGTGTGACGATTGCCTTCTTCCACGGCGACGTGCGCACCGTCTTGCGCCCCCAGCGGCGCGTCTTGCCGGGCACGTTGATAATGCGCACATCTTCCACCGTCACATCGAACGCCAACTCAACGGCTTCTTTTACCTGGCGCTTGTTCGCGCGACGATCCACTTCAAAGACGTATTGGTTGAATTCATCGCGCAAGCGCAACGATTTTTCGGTCACAATCGGGCGCTTCAGCACTTCATATGGGTGCATCTTACGCCTCCTTCTCGCCCCAAAGGGCGTCAATGGCTTCAACAGCCTGCACCGGCATCAGCAAGTATTCGTGCCCCAACAGGTCGCGCACATTGAGGTAGCGCCAGTGCAGCGTTTTGACATCTTCCAGGTTCGCGGCTGAGCGCTTGACGTTTTCATCATCGCCCAAGCCGACCAACACAACGGTGCTCTTGCCGCCAATGCCCAAGCGTTCCAACACAGCCGCCATTTCTTTCGTGCGCGGCGTTTCAAAGGCCAAATCTTCGACCACCACGATTTTGCCGGCTTGCGCCTTCGTGGCCAACGCCGAGCGAATGGCCAGGCGGCGCATCTTCTTCGGCATATCTTTGGTGTATTTGCGCGGCTTGGGGCCAAACGCAACACCACCACCAACCCAGTGCGGCGCACGGCGCGAACCTTGGCGCGCACGGCCCGTCCCTTTCTGGCGCCACACCTTTGCACCCGTGCGAGCCACTTCGGCGCGCGTCTTGGTGCTGTGCGTCCCCAAGCGGGCATTGGCATGCTGGCGCACAAGCGCCTGGTGCATCACACTCACATTCGGTTCAATTTCGTAGATGTAGGGCGACAGTTCGATTTCACGCACCTGCTCGCCCTGCATGTTATACACCGGAATCTTCATGGTTCGACCTCCCCTAGCGCTTGCCCGCCTTGGCTTTCGCCTTGGCAGCCTTGCGGATCATCAACAGACCGTTGCGCGCGCCGGGCACGGCCCCCTTCACAACCAGCAGATTGCGCTCGGGGTCAACCATCACCACTTTCAGGTTCTGCACCGTCACGCGCTCTTGCCCCATATGACCGGGCAAGCGCTTGCCTTTGAACACACGCCCCGGCGACGTACCGGCACCCAGCGAACCAGGTGCACGCTCGCGGTCGCTCTGGCCGTGCGTTTTGCGCTGGCGGTTGAAGTTATGGCGCTTGACGCCACCGGCGAAGCCACGACCTTTGCTCACACCGGTCACGTCCACCAATTCACCCACTTCAAAGACCGACACGTCAATGCGCTGTCCCAGCGAGAGTTCTTCGCCATCTTCCAACGGGAACTCGCGCAGGTACTTGAGTGCCGGCGCATTGGCCTTTTCCAGATGGCCCAACTGCGGCTTATTCAGTTTCTTCGGCTTGACTTGCTCGAAGCCCAACTGCACGGCGTTGTAGCCGTCGCGTTCTTTCGTGCGGATCTGCGTCACAAAGCACGGCCCAGCCTCGATGACGGTCACAGGAATAACCTGCCCGTTTTCATCGTAAATCTGGGTCATGCCGATTTTCTTCCCAAGAATACCTTTCATCGCCTCTTCCCCCAATTCTGAACAAGGGGAGCAGGGGGCAGGAAGCCAGGAGACTTGCGGAGCATTGCCCCGCCAGACGCCTCTTCCCGCGCTCCTCTGCGCCCGTGCTCGAGAGTGGCGGCCACTTTTTACAACTTGATTTCGATATCGACACCAGCCGGCAAATTGAGTTTCGTCAGACTCTCAATCGTGCGGCTGTCAGGATTAATCACGTCGATCAGACGCTTGTGCGTCCGAATCTCGAAGTGTTCCTGAGAATCCTTGTCGATAAACGGCGAGCGCATGACCGTAAAGCGTTCTTTACGAGTCGGCAGCGGCACGGGGCCAATGACGCGCGCGCCTGTACGCTCGGCCGTTTCTACAATCTGACGCGCCGACTGATCCAACAACCGATGGTCGTACGCTTTCAGACGGATTCGAATACGTTGCTGTGCCATACGTTTTTCTCCGCAATTCCAGTCCAGATGAGGGGCATGACCCGAGGGCCATGCCCCCATGCCCGACTTATTCGAGAATCTTGGTGATGACACCGGCGCCGACGGTGCGGCCACCTTCGCGGATAGCGAAGCGCGACCCTTCTTCCAACGCCACCGGCGCAATCAGTTCCACGGTCATGTTCACGTTGTCGCCCGG
>NZ_LGKN01000001.1 GCF_001306175.1 Ardenticatena maritima | reverse complement strand
GTTTTGGGGGTTGACAAACGCGCCATTTTCCTGTATGCTGTGCCACAGATGAAGCGGACAAGCGGGCGACGCCCATAGCACATCCGTACAGTCTGAAAAGCCCTAATCCCCGCAAGGGGATTGAAACCAACAAACATAATCCGCCTCCTACAAAAGAGTCGTCTGTCTGAAAAGCCCTAATCCCCGCAAGGGGATTGAAACACGTAGTCTTCCCGTTGATTGGATTCAAGTAAAAGGGAGTCTGAAAAGCCCTAATCCCCGCAAGGGGATTGAAACCGTACGCAACGCTTGAAACGTACGCTCGAATTGTCGGTCTGAAAAGCCCTAATCCCCGCAAGGGGATTGAAACGTATTCCACGACCTTCCCAAGGTCGCCTTTCTCTTCAAGGTCTGAAAAGCCCTAATCCCCGCAAGGGGATTGAAACTCTGTCCACGATGAATATCCCAATCAATCTGGTTGCCGTCTGAAAAGCCCTAATCCCCGCAAGGGGATTGAAACCGTCACGAGCACTGTCGACGTGTTTGCGCCGTCTCCTAGTCTGAAAAGCCCTAATCCCCGCAAGGGGATTGAAACAGACTTTACCCCAAGCGCCTTCAGGCGCACATCGCTCAGTCTGAAAAGCCCTAATCCCCGCAAGGGGATTGAAACACAGGATACTTTTTGCCGTTGACGGCTTCTAAGATCTTGGTCTGAAAAGCCCTAATCCCCGCAAGGGGATTGAAACTCGAAAGTGGCTATCCACGGACGTGGGTGGTATTCATGGTCTGAAAAGCCCTAATCCCCGCAAGGGGATTGAAACCGACCTCAAAATATCGCACGCCTACGTCCACATAGGCGCGAGTCTGAAAAGCCCTAATCCCCGCAAGAGGATTGAAACAGCATGAACGCAGTGGACGTTTTGCCGCCGCCAAACCTTCGTCTGAAAAGCCCTAATCCCCGCAAGGGGATTGAAACGCAGGAGAAGATGACCGGGGCTTTGACCCCGGTTTTTTCATGCCTTTCGGCTTTCTGCGCCTCTGTTCAGCCGCTGTGGACACCCCGCCACACGCTGAGCCGCGAAGGGGGAAACGAGCGGAGAGAAAGCACGCGGTAAGAAGTGTTTGCCCTGCGGCGTCTCTACACTAGAATACTTCCGCCAACCTGCAAAAACGAAAAGGACTGTTTATGGCCAGAAAAATTGTTGTTCTGGCGCTTGCCTTGCTTCTTGCGGCCTGCGGCGGTACAAGCACCGCCCCCGCGCCCGAAGAACGCAGCGCCGACGCCACCCACACCCGCGAACCGACAGCGGCCGCATCCGCATCACCCACCACCGCCGCCGTCACAGCGACCGATACGCCGCCGACCGCCACCCAGGCGGCTGAGCCGACCACCAGCGCGCGCGCATGGCCGGCCTGGATGACCACCCCCGTGCGCGACGTGCGCACCGGCGAAACCTTCACCATCGCGCAACTGGTTGAAGGCGGCGATACCGTCCTTCTGCAACTCATGGCGGTCTGGTGAACGAATTGCCTGCGCCAGTCGAAAGAGGTGCAGGCGCTGGAGACCGGTGGTCTCCCCGACAACATCACCGCCGTCAGCCTGGATATTGACATCTACGAAGATGAAGACCTGTTGCGCGCCCACACCGAGCGCCACAACTTCACCTGGCGCTTTGCCCGCGCCACGCCCGACATGGTGCGCGAACTCGGCGACACGTTCGGGCAAAGCGTGCTCAACCCGCCTAATGAACCCGTTTTCATCATCACCCCCGACGGCGACATTCGCTTGCTGCGCTTTGGGCACAAATCCGTTGAAGACCTGAAACGCGAACTCGGGTTGCCCTAACACCACAGCGGCGGCGTGTGTGCAACACGCCGCCGCGCTTCATCGCCACCAGACCAGCAGCCCCACCACCAGCAGCAACCCCACCACCTTGCTCCACGCCAGCGCACGCGCCACCGTCCCCACCGACAGGGGCGCGCGCCAGACAGGCGCAAACACCGCCGCCATGCACAACACCGCCAAACTCCCCACCACGCGGATGAAGGGCGTCGCCCACGCCACCCCCAGCGCCACCCCCAACCAGACCGCCGCGCACGCCAGCGCGCGCCGGTTGCCCCACCGCACGGCAAGCGTGCCTACCCCCGCCGCCGCATCGCCGGCGCGGTCATGCACCGTCTTCACCACCTCGCGCGCGGCAAAGAGCGCCCCCACCACCGCGCCAACAGGCCAAACTCGCGCCAAATCCCCCGCCAACAGCCCCCCAAACGCCAGCGGCCACATCGTCAGCATGCCCACCAGCGCCGGTCCCAGCACACCGCGCCCTTTGAGTTCGCGCGTGTAGGCCGCCGTGAGCGCCAACGCCGCCAGTGTACCGGTCAGCGCCACCCAGCCCAGCCAGCCCCCCAGCCCCAGCGCAACGCCGGCAAGCGTGGCCGCCACACGCCGCGCCGTCGCCACCGTCAGCGCCCCAGACGGCAAAGGGCGCGTTGGGCGATTGAGGCGGTCAATCGCCACATCGTGAATATCGTTGTCCACGTTGCCCCACGCCGCCAGCACAAACGCCAGCAGGGCGGGCGGTATCCAGCGCCCATCCCACCCGTTCGCCCCCGCCAGCGCGCCCCCCAGCGGCACCAGCAACGCCGCCCCCAGCGCGCTATGCGCCCGCATCAAGCGCAGAACAGCCGCCACGCGCGCCCTCATCGCCGCCGCACCCGTTGCGCCACCAGGCGGACGGCGCTCCAGACGAACAGGTGCACCAGAGGCGCCCCCGTCAACGCCAGCACCACCAACCAGAGCCAGCGCATGGCGCGCCCTTCCGCCGGAATGCCATACCACCACCCCACAAAGACCAGCCAGCCCGCCGCCACGCCGAGCGCGGCAAAAAAAGCCCAGCGCGCCTCATCACGGGGCGGCCATGCCAACCAGACCAAACACGCCAACGCCAGAAGGCTGATCATCAACACCATGCTGTCGCCTCACATTTCATTTTTGGCTCTTTCCTCATCCAACAGATAAGGCTACAATCAAAACACGAACGAACAAATCAGCAATTCCTGGAGGGTATCCCCCATGCAAGCCGTCATCATGGCTGGTGGCGAAGGCTCGCGTCTGCGCCCACTGACCATCAACCGCCCAAAACCCATGGTCCCCCTCGTCAACAAACCCATGTTGGGGCACATCTTCGACCTCTGTAAGCGCCACGGCATCACCGACCTGGTGCTGACGGTGCAGTACATGGCGCACTACATTCAAGACTACTACGGCGACGGAAGCGAATTCGGCCTGAACATTCGCTATTCGGTCGAAGACGTGCCGCTGGGGACAGCGGGCAGTGTGCGCCAGGCCGCCGAACTGCTCAACCCGAATGAACCCTTCATCGTGCTGAGTGGCGACGCGCTCACCGATTTCGACCTGAGCGCCATCATCGAGTTTCACCGACGCAAAGGGGGGCTGGCGACCGTCACCCTCACACGGGTGAGCAACCCGCTGGAATACGGCATCGTCATCACCGACGAGGAAGACCGCATCACGCGCTTCATTGAAAAGCCCGGCTGGGCGGACGTGGTGAGCGACACCGTCAACACGGGCATCTACGTTCTTGAACCCGAAGTGCTCAACTTCATCGAGAAGGGCAGCGTTTTTGATTTCAGCCACGACCTGTTTCCCCTGCTGATTGAACGCGGAACACCCCCCTACGGCTACATCGCCGAAGGCTACTGGACCGACATCGGGAACCCGCAAGCCTACGTGCGCGCCACGCAAGACGTGCTGGAAGGGCGCGTCAAGGTTGAACCGCTGGGCATGCCGCTCTGCGAAGGCATTTACACCGGTGGAGAAGTCGAAATCGCCCCCGACGCCCGCCTGGTTGGTCCCATCTACCTGGGCGAAGGCGTGAAACTGAAAGGCGGCGTCGTGATTGAAGGTCCCGCCGTCATCCGTGACGGCACAGTCATAGACGCGCGGAGCACCATCGAACGCTCGATTATCTGGCGCAATTCCTACATCGGCGAACGCACGGAAATTCGCGGCGCGATTATTTTGCGCCAATGCAGTATCAAATCGCGCGTGATTATCTTCGAGGGCGCGATTATCAGCGACAACGTGCACATTGAAGAAGACGCCATCATCCAGCCCAACGTCAAAATCTGGCCCGACAAAGAAGTCGAAGCGGGCGCCGTCGTCAGCGCCAGCATCATCTGGGGGTCGCGGGGGCGGCGCACGCTCTTTGGGCGCTACGGCGTCACGGGCATCGTCAACGTGGACATCACCCCCGAATTTGCCGCCAAACTCGGCGGCGCGTTCGGCGCGACCTTGCCGCGCGGCGCTTCCGTCGTGCTCAACCGCGAAGCCCACAACACGCCGCGCGTCATCAAGCGCGCCCTGCTGAGCGGGCTGCCCTCAGCGGGCGTCCACGCGCTCGACATCCAAACCCAACCCATCCCCGTCGCCCGCTACTACACGCGCACCAGCCACGCCCAGGGCGGTATCCACGTGCGCCTTTCCCCCTACGATAACCGCGTCGTGGACATCAAATTCTTCGACGCCAACGGGCTTGACCTGGGGCATCGCCACGAACGCAACGTCGAAACCGTTTTCCATCGTGAAGACATTCGCCGCGCCTACCTTGACGAAATCGGGCGCATTGACTACGCCACCGACGTGCAGGCGCGGTACGCCTACCACTTCCTCAACAGCCTGGACCAGGACCTCTGGCCGCTACCCAACGCCTTCGGGCAGGTGGTGATTGACTACGCCAACGCCGTTTCAACGCAGGTGCTCCCCCCTCTGCTCACCGAACTCAATGTGGATGTGGTCGCCGTCAACGCTGACATTGACGAGCGCAAACTCTTCCGCACACGTGAACAGTTTGCGCAAGGCATGAACCGCCTCGCCGCCATCACCACCTCGCTGGGCATCAACTTCGGTGCGCGGCTCGACGTAGGCGGAGAACGCATCTTCATCACGGTAGACAACCGCGGACGTGTGAGCGACATGGACGCCTTCCTCGCCATCACCAAACTGGCGTTCATGGTCTGGAAAGGGTGCACGGTTGGCATTCCCAACACCGCCCCACGCGCCTTCGAGCGCATTGCCGAGGAAATGGGCGGGCATGTGCGGCGGCTCAAAAGCGACCCTCAATCACTCATGCGTGCCGCCGAAACAGGCAAATTCGCCCTGATTGGCGACGGCGGCGGTGGGTTTATTTTTCCCGGCTTCACCCCGTTTGTTGACGGAATGTTCGCAATCGCCAAAATTATGGAACTCAGCGCTCTGGCGGAATGTCGGCTGGGTGAAATTGTGCGCGAGTTGCCCGCCTACCACATGGCGCATGGTCGTGTGCCATGCCCGTGGGAACACAAAGGGGCGCTCATGCGCCAACTCATCGAGCGATACGGCGACCAGCCGCGCACAGAGGTTCCCGAAGGTGTGCGCATTGACCTTGGCGACGAGTGGGTGCTCATCATTCCCGACGCCGACGCGCCCGCGGTGCGAATCATCGCCGAAGGACGCACCGCCCAGAATGCACACGAACTCGTGGACCGCTATGTCGCGCTGGTCAACAACCTGTTGCTGACGTTCGCCTGAGCAAATTACGAAGCGAAGAGGCTCGTCCATCAATGCAAATCGCAGAACTCCATCCGAAAGAGACGACGTTTGTTTTACTGTCGTTTGAGGGACCAGATTTATACTCACTCGCCGGCGGACTTGGTGTCCGTGTCAGTGAACTGGCGCAAACCTTGGCGACGCTCGGCTATGAAACCCACATCTTCTTTGTAGGCGACCCAGACAAACCTGAGCGCGAATCGCATGCCAACCTGCCGCTCACATGGTGGCGCGTGGCGCAAGAAGTGAGCCGCCGCTTCCCCACAGGCGTGTACGCGGGCGAACACCAAAAACACGCTGTGTACACCAGTGTTGTGCCCTATCTCGTCATCGAGCAGGTTGTCAAAGCCGCCGTAGAACGCCGCAAACACGTCATCATCATGGGCGAAGAGTGGCACACCAGCGAAACCATGGTTGTCCTGCACCAGCGGCTTCTCGAAGAGAACCTGCGGCGGGCTGTGATTATGCTCTGGAACGCCAACAACATTTTCGGCTTCGACCAGATTGACTGGCAACGCCTGCAAGAAGCCGCGCACATCACCGCCGTCAGCCGCTACATGAAACTGCGCATGTGGGAATACGGCATCAACCCGCTCATCATTCCCAACGGCGTCCCCATGCGCTTTCTCGACCCCGTGCGTGCGGATTTGGTGACCCCCCTGCAAAACATCGCCAAAGAGCGGCTGCTGCTCACCAAAACCGCCCGCTTCGACCCCAGCAAAAACTGGATTCAAGCCATCCATGCGGTGGCGCGGCTCAAAGCCCTGGGCTTGCGCCCGCTGCTTCTGGCACGTGGCGGGTTGGAACCCTACGGCGGCGTCGTCTGGAACGAAACCCACCTGCTCAACCTGCACCACCTGCGCCTGACACTGCGCCGCCCCACGCCGGAAGAAGCGCTCTACCACATTCGCATGTGCGCCGACGAAGCCGACGTGCTCGAACTCGATTTCTACGTTCCCGAAGCCTTGTTGCGCGCCGCCTTCAAAGCCAGCCATGCCGTGCTCGCCAACAGTGGGCACGAACCTTTTGGGCTGGTGGGGCTTGAAACCATGGCGGTGGGGGGCGTGGCGTTTACGGGGTCCACAGGCGAGGATTACGCCCAACACTGGCACAACGCCATCATGCTCGACACATCGGACCCCATGGAAATTGTGGGCAACCTGCTCTACCTGCAAGAACACCCGGAACTGGAAGAAAACCTGCGGCGCAACGGTCCCGCCACCGCGCGCTTTTACCTGTGGGAGCGTGTTGTCGAAACGTTGCGCAGTAAAGTGCGCCATCTTCTGCTCGAAAACAACTGGCCGTCAGGAGTGGGGGCATGAGCGCACACGCGATACTCTACACCCGCGCCGACTGCTCGCTCTGCGACAAAGCCGCCCACATTCTGGAACGCCTGGCGGCGGAAGGCTTGCTCACCTGGGAAAAGCGCGACATCGCCGCATCTCCCGCGCTGACGGACGCTTTCGCCGACCGCATCCCCGTTGTTGAACTGGTCGGCGGTCCCCGCTTTGAAGGGCGCATCAGCGAATTTCGCTTGCGCAAAGCCCTGGCGGCATTCCAGCGCGACGTAAGCACCCCTGCTGAACCAGCGTCTCCATCCATAGAGACGAACACCGAGGAGTTGAACCCATGACGACACCCGACCTTTCGCCCCTTTTCATCGGGAGCGCCTTTGTGGCGGGCATACTCTCTTTTCTTTCGCCCTGCGTCTTGCCGCTTGTTCCCGTCTATCTGGGCTACCTGACCGGCTCACTCAACCCGAACGAAGCCGACCGCCGCACGCTGCTCACACACGCCGGCGCGTTCATCATCGGCTTTGCCAGCATCTTCACCGTGCTGGGCGCTTCGGTGGGGCTGATTGGCTTCGCCCTGCAAGACCGCGTGCCCCTGCTGGTGCGGCTTGGCGGGTTGCTGGTCATTCTCATGGGCTTGCACCTCTTGGGCGTCATCCGCATTCCGTGGCTCTACATGGAGAAGCGGCTCGACATGCAAAAAGTCGCCCGCGAACCTAACCTCTTCACCTCATACGGGTTGGGGGTGGTGTTCGGCGCCGGCTGGACCCCCTGCGTTGGTCCTGTGCTGAGCGCCATTTTGGGGCTGGCGTACACCAGCGGCACCGCCCTGCAAGGCGCTTTCTTGCTGGCGGTCTATTCCGCCGGATTGGGCATTCCTTTTCTGCTCGCCGCCCTGGGCACGAACCAACTGCTCACACGCTTGCGCCCAGGCGCCTGGATGCGCCGCATCGAGCAAGCCAGCGGCATCCTGCTGATTGCGGTGGGGCTTCTGCTGCTCAGCAACCGCATGACCATGCTCAACAGTTATCTCATCCGCTTCACGCCCGATTGGTTGCTGAACCTTCTCTAACCGCCGTTTCCTGCGCGACAACGGCGTCGCGCGTGAAATGGACGGGCACGCCTGCGGGTGTGCCCGTTTTGTGTTGGCGCGCCTATTCGCATGTTGGGCACACTGCGCTATAATCGCGCCAACATCACACACAGCGAGCCGCACAACCGATGAACAGAACCATCACACTCAAACCGAAACGCGAAAAATCCGTCGCCCAACGCCACCCCTGGCTGTTTAGCGGCGCTATCGCCCACGCCGACGCCGAAGCCGGCGACATCGTGGACGTGCTCGACCATCGCGGGCAGTGGCTGGCGCGCGGCTACTACAACCCCGCCTCGCAAATTGCGGTGCGCCTGCTCACATTCGACCCCGCCGAGCGCGTGGACGCCGACTTTTGGCGTCGCCGCCTGGAACGCGCCATTGCCCGCCGCCGCGCCCCCATCATCCCCGACGAGACGAACGCCTATCGCCTCGTCAACGCCGAATCGGACGGGCTGCCGGGGTTGATTGTTGACCGCTACGCCGATTTTTTGGTGTTGCAAAGCCTCACGCTGGGCATTGAGCGGCACAAAGCCACGATTGTTGAAGCGCTTGCCGACCTGCTCGCACCGCGCGGCATTTACGAGCGGAGCGATGAAGAGGTGCGGCGGCTTGAAGGGCTTGAACCGACCGCCGGGCTGGTGTGGGGCGAAGCGCCGCCGGCGCTGGTGCGTATCAGCGAGCATGGGCTCTCCTTCTGGGTCGACGTGGTGCACGGGCACAAAACGGGCTTCTACCTGGACCAGCGCGAAAACCGCGCGTTGATTCGCCGGTTTGCCGCGGGGCGGCGCGTGCTCAACTGCTTTGCCTACACGGGCGGGTTCACTGTCGCCGCGCTCGCCGGCGGGGCGACCGCCACCATCAGCGTGGAGAGTAGCGCCGACGCACTCGCCCTGGCGCGTGAAAATATCGCGCTCAATGGCTTTGCCGACGCCGACAACACGTTCATCGAAGGCAACGTGTTTGAAGTCTTGCGCACCTTCCGCGACCGCGGCGAACAATTCGACCTGATTGTGCTCGACCCACCCAAGTTTGCCTACACCCGCCGACAAATTGAATCCGCCGCACGGGGCTACAAAGACATCAACCGGCTGGCGTTGCTCCTGCTTGCGCCAGGCGGTATCCTGATGACGTTCTCCTGTTCGGGGCTTGTCTCGGCGGATTTGTTCCAGCAGATTCTGTTCAGCGCCGCTCTGGATGCCGGTCGCGACGCGCACATCATCGCCCGCATGACACAGGGACCCGATCACCCCGTCGCATTGACGTTTCCCGAAAGCGCCTACCTGAAAGGGCTGGTTTGTCTGGCAAGTTGAAGGCATGAAGATACAAGCGCGATGAGCGAGCAAAAACCCGAAGACGCCCAAACCCCAGAGCCGCACAAAAACGAAGACCCCAACGAGGTCTGGCATTTTCGCGGCTATCACCTGCGCCCCAGCGAATTTGCAACGGCGATGGTGCACTTCTACCGCGGCGAAATGTCGCGCGCCAACGTCTGGCGCCAGCGGCTGGACAGCACCACCAACTGGGCGGTCGTCACCACGGGCGCGACGCTTTCATTTGCGTTCAGCGCTCCCAACAACACCCACCTGCTCATTCCCATCAACACCTTGCTCATCACGCTTTTTCTCATCATCGAAGCCCGCCGCTACCGCTACTACGAACTCTGGTCGTACCGCCTGCGCCTGCTGGAAACCGACCTTTTTGCTGCCATGCTCGTGCCGCCGTTTGAACCGCGCCCCAAATGGGCGACCCTGCTTGCCGAAACACTGCTCACGCCTCATTTCACCATCAGCATTTGGGAAGCCATCGGGCGGCGTTTTCGGCGTAATTACCAGTACATCTACATCGTGCTGGCGCTCACCTGGTGTATCAAAATTTACCTGCACCCCTTTCCCCTGCAATCATGGGATGCGTTTCTGCGCCGCGCCGCCGTGGGTCCCATACCCGGCGAAGTGATTATCGGAGCGGGGATTCTCTTCAACGTGTTGATTTTCGCCATCGGCTGGCTCACCACAGGGCTCACCCAAGCCTCGGGCGAAGTCTTGCAACCGCAAGACCTGCCACTCCCCGCCCGCGTGGTCCACCGCCTGGGGGAACTCGCCACCGACCTACTGGAAGACGGCGCACCGGCGATTTTCCAGCCGCACGACCAGATTGCCTACATCATCACCGACAAGGGGGAAGAAGTCGCCCAATTGATTCTCAATCGCCTGGGTCGCGGCGTGACGGCGTTGCGCGGCACCGGCATGTACACCGGCAAAGAACGCGCCATTTTGCTGGTCGCCGTCCACCCCGAACAAGTACGCGAACTGAAACGCTCCGTCTATACCGCCGACCCGGACGCGTTTCTCATCCTGAATCCGGCGCATGAAGTTGTGGGACGCGGCTTCCAGGCGCCAAGTTGAACCAACAAACCGAGGATGACCGATGACCAGACCTGCCACCATCCGCGATTTGGTCGCGCCATACGTTCCCGATATCGAAGCCGCCATGCGGCGCTACGTGCCCCCCATCGAAGGGGAAGGCGCCGCAATGTTCGGCATGTTGCATTACCACCTGGGCTGGGCGGATGAAACGTTCCGCCCTGCACGCCAACCCACCGGCAAGCGCGTGCGGGCGGCGCTGGTGTTGATGAGCGCTGAAGGGCTGGGCGTGCCCCGCGAACGCGCCTTGCCCGCTGCTGCGGCTGTGGAACTGGTGCATGAATTCTCGCTGATTCATGACGATATCGAAGACGGCGACCGTGAGCGCCGCCATCGCCCGACATTGTGGACGCTGTGGGGCGTGCCGCAAGCCATCAACGCGGGTGATGCGCTTTTTGCCATCGCCCACCGCGCATTGTTCGGGCTGGCGGACGTGGGCGTGCCCGCTGAGCGTGTGGTGCATGCCGCCCACCGGTTCAGCGAGACCATGGTGGCGCTTTGCCGCGGGCAACACCAGGATATGGCGTTTGAAACGCGCCTTGACGTCACGCCCGATGAGTACCGCGCCATGATTGCCGGCAAAACCGGCGTGCTGTTGGGGCTTGCCGCCGAGTTAGGCGCGATTATCGCCGGGCTTCCTGACGACGACCGCGCCCGCTACCGCCGCTTTGGTGAGCGGCTGGGGCGCGCCTTCCAAATTCAGGACGACCTGCTTGGGCTGTGGGGCGAAACGCACCAAACGGGGAAACCCGTGGGCAACGACATTCGCAAACGCAAGAAGAGTTTGCCGGTGTTGCTGGCGCTGGCGCACCCCGGTCCAGACGCTGAATCGCTGCGCGCCCTCTACGCCCGCGAAACGCCGCTGACCGACGCCGACGTCGAACGTGCGCTTGCGATTATCGAGCAAACCGGCGCACGCAAAGCCGCCGAAGCCGAAATGCACGCCGCCTACGCCGAAGCCGAACAGATGCTCGACGAGGTAGCGGTGCAATACGGCGAGCACGCCGTGGAACAACTCCGCCATCTGGTACGGTTGTTGCAACATCGCACGGAATAAGAGACAAACCGATACGCTCAACGAGGAGGCATGCATGCAGAACCTGTACACAGTCAAAGAAGTACTCAACTACGGGGGATTTTTTGGCGGCGATACCGTTTCATTCATTGCCACCCGCTTCGACGACCCCGAAGGGCGCGAGTACGATTTCACGGTGGATGAAGGTGTCTTCACCAACATCACCGAACGCCACAAGGTCGTTGAAGGCATGGTCCTGGCATTGGACGTTGCCGAAAGTGGGCGCGTTGAAGCCGCCGAAGTGGTCGCCGCCCAATCGCGGGAAGCATTGCGCGCCGCGATTCGCGACGACGCGCACGAGGAAAAACCGTACCGCGTCTTTGCCTACAAGTGCCCGGCGTGTGGGTTGTGGGTACACGGCGAACCGGACCATCTTGGCGGCAACGAATATCGGTGTCGCGTCTGTCAGGCGACATTCACCGCCTAGCCGCGCTCAATCAGGTAAAAACGCCGCCATCACCTGGTTGGCGAGCAACAAACCGCGGCGGGTCAAGTGCAGGCGGTCGCCATCCCACATGAGCAAGCCTCGCGCCAGCAACGCATCAATCGTCGCACCGAAGCGCGCTTCCAGCGTAGCCCCAAACCGTTGCGCAAACTGCGCCGCCGAGACCCCCTCGCGCACAAGGCGCAAACCGAGCATCATCTGCTCAGACTGCGCCAGCGCCACGTCAATGGGGTCGCGCGTGGCGGGGTCAAGCGCGGGGGCGGGAAGATCGTCGGGCGTCTGTTCACGCATGACGGCACGCATGTACGTTTGCGGGTGGCGCACGTTGGCGTAGCGCACACCGCGCACATAACTGTGCGCCCCCGCCCCAATCCCCACGTAAAACTGGTTGCGCCAGTAGATGAGATTGTGCTGCGACGCCAACCGCGGCGTTCTATCATCACCAGGCTGGGCAAGCGCCCAATTGCTGATTTCGTACTGCGTATATCCCGCCCGCGCCAACCGTTCAAGCGTCCATTCGTACTGCGCGGCGGCTTCATCGTCGTCCGGTGGGGGAATATCGCCCCTCTCAATCGAACGTTGCAAGGGCGTTCCCGGTTCAACAATGAGGGCATACAGCGACAAGTGCGCTGGTTCAAGCGCCAGCGCCGCTTCCAAGGTTGCTTGCCATTCCGCCAGCGACTGGCGCGGCAACCCGTAAATCAAATCCAGGTTGATATTGTCGAAACCGGCGCGCCGCGCTTCATCCACCGCCTGGCGCGCTTCATCCGCTGAATGAATGCGCCCCAAAAAGCGCAACGTCGCGTCGTCGAAACTCTGCACGCCAAAGGAAAGGCGGTTCACCCCCGCCGCACGCAACGCCCGCAAACCTTCAGCACTCACCGAGCCGGGGTTGGCTTCAACCGTAATTTCCGCCGTCGGCGAGAGATCGAACACTCGGCGACATGCGTCAATCAGCCGCGCCAGGTGCTCCGGCGCCAGCGCTGTGGGGGTGCCCCCGCCAAAAAAGATCGTTTGCGCCGGCGGACGATTGAGCGCCCCCCCCACCATCTCAATTTCACGTTGCGCGGCGTCCACATAGCCGGTTTTGAGGTGGTCGAGGTCAATGTAGGTGTTGAAATCGCAGTAAATGCAACGCGCCGCACAAAACGGAATGTGAATATAAATGCCCAAAGGGGGCGGGTGCGCTTCCCACGCCGGGGCATACGAGACGTTATTGGATTGGAGCGATGCTGTATCAGAAATGGGCATTGAAACAACCACACTGGCACATATTTTTGAAGGTGAAGGGTGTCCACAAGTATACTCTCTTTTGGCAAAATCCAAACACCTGTGCCAAACTCTTTACATACCGTCGGCTGAAAAGCGCCAGAATGCGCATGGAATGATTGACCTTTTACCGACTTTCCTTTATAGTCAGCAGATGAACAAACGCCCTGAGAAACGAGAGAGCCGATGAAACAATCGCGCAAACCTCAAGCCACGCTCACACCTGGAACGATTCTCGGTGACCGGTATATCATCGAGGAAGTCATTGGGCGCGGTGGTATGGGGGCGGTCTATGCCGCCCGCGACAAGCGTTTTCGCGCCGTCATTCGCCGGTGCGCCGTCAAGGAAATGTACGACCAACTGCTCGATGAAGAGGCGCGCCGCCGAGCCATCCAAGCCTTTGAACGTGAAGCCAACATTCTGGCGTCGCTCAACCACCCCGCCATTCCCAAGGTGTATGACTACTTCACAGAAGGCGACCATCACTACCTCATTCTCGAATTCATCCCAGGGCAAAACTTGTTGCAATACATGCAAAAACGGGGGCGCCCCATTACCGCCGAGCAAGCCATTGATTGGGGGTTGCAACTCACGGACGTGCTCTCGTATCTGCACAATCACAATCCGCCAATCATTTTCCGCGATTTGAAACCGAGCAATATCATGTTGCGCCCCAACGGCTTGCTGGCGTTGGTGGACTTCGGGATTGCCAAGCACTTCCAACACGACGTGCGCAACACGATGATCGGGACGGAAGGGTACGCCCCGCCGGAACAATACGAAGGGATAGCAACGCCGCTGGTGGACATCTATGCGCTGGGGGCAACCCTGCACCACTTGCTGACGAACACCGACCCCCAGCAACATCGTCCTTTCAGTTTCAACACGCGCCCCATTCATGAGTACAACCCAACCGTCTCCGAAGAGTTAGAAGCCATCATCATGCGCGCCGTTGCCGAAGACCCGCTCGACCGCTGGCAATCGGCTGAGGAGATGCACCAGGCGCTCAAATCTGTGAGCCGCGGCACGATGCACTCGGTGCGCACGCTCAAACATTCTTCCACGCGCGAAATTACCCGCAAGATTACACGCCGTCTCATGGACGCCACCAGAGAAGTCTCGCCGACGCAAGACGTTGCGCCCACACGCCCGGTCGGCGATGAAGGGCCGGCCACGGTGCCAATCCAAGCCCACACACGGAGTTTCACAGTTGAGCCGCGCTGGATTTTCCGCACCGAAGAAGAAGTGCGGTCAACGCCTTGCCTGCATGAAGGGCACATCTACATTGGAAGTTATGACAACAACCTCTACTGCCTCGACGCTGAAACCGGCGAATTTTTGTGGAAATTCCCCACGCGCGGCGGCATTCCGGGGCGCGCCGTGGTGTACCAAAACATGGTCATCGTCGGTTCCGAAGACAAATGCATTTACGCGATTGACGCCCTCTCAGGGCGACAAGCGTGGAAAGCCGAAACGCAGGGGCGCGTCCGCGCGTCGCCTTGCGTGGCGTACGATAATGTGTACATTGGCTCTGATGATGGCATGTTCTACTGCCTCGACGCGGCGAGCGGGCGCATTCTGTGGAAATATGAAGTCGGTGCGCCTATCCGCTCGACGGCGGTTGTGTTCGACCAGATTGTGATTTTCGGCGCCGAAGATACGCAGGTTCACGGTGTGGACGTGATGACCGGCGCAAGCCGCTGGAAGGTGCGCACAAATGGGCCCGTCATTTCCAGCCCGGCATTGAGCGGGGACCGCATTGTCGTGGGCTCCATGGACTGGGTGGTGTACAGCATTGACGCTTCGTCGGGGTGGGTTATCTGGCGCTACCGCACCGGCGACCGCGTGGTCTCATCGCCTTTTGTGGACGGCAACAAAGTCTATATCGGCTCGGTTGACGCACACGTCTATTGCATTGACGGCGAATGGGGCAAACTGGTGTGGAAACGGCGGCTTGGTCATCAAGTCACGTCGTCGCCCTGGGTGCATGAAGATCGTCTCTACGTCGGTTGTGTTGACGGCAACTTCTACTGTCTGGAAACAACACATGGGCGCATTCAATGGTCGTTCCAGACCGGTGGACCGATTCCCGGTTCGCCGCGTGTCGGGTACGGCAATGTCTATTTTGGCTCGCTCGATCACTTCGTGTACGCTATTCCAATCAACATTGACCAAACGGAGTAAGCGTTGATGGCTTCGGCAACCTTTCAAGAAGATTTTTACCATCGCCTTGGGCTTCCCCCCGGTGCTGATGAGGCGCTCATTCGGCGCCAATATCGGCGTTTGGCACGCTTACTCCACCCAGACACGGGGGCGCAAACGCACCAATCGGCTGAATTTCTTGCCATTCAAGAAGCCTACGACATCCTGAGCGACCCCATCAAGCGCCGCGATTACGATCGCTGGCTGCGTGAACATGGTCTATTTCCACCGTTTCACGCCGAGATTCTGCACGGACCGCACGTTCTGCGGGCGACCAATTCGCCCCAGCGGCTCTATATGCTGTTAGAGTTACGCGCCCGTGAAGAAGCCGCCAATCGCCCACCAACCATCAACCTGGTGCTGGTGGTGGACCAGAGCAGTTCGATGCGGGGCGAGCGGCTCTTCCAGGTACGGCAAGCGGCGCGCATGGTGGCCGAGCGCCTGGGGGCGGACGATTACCTCTCGATTGTCGCGTTCAACGATTGGGCGGACATCGTCCTGCCGGCGCAACACCGCCCATCCCCCACCACGCTCATGGAAGCGCTCAACAAATTGCAAGCCAGCGGCGGCACAGAAATCGCCCGCGGGCTTGAAGCTGGATTCAGTGAAGCGCAAAAGTTTCACACTCCCGGCGTCGTCACCCAAATCATTCTGCTGACCGACGGCAACACCTATGGTGATGAAGACCGCTGTATCGCCCTGGCACAACGCGCGGCGGCGCACAACATGAGCATGACGCTGCTCGGTATCGGCACAGAATGGAACGACCGCCTGCTTGACAAGATGGCGGATATTTCCGGGGGGCAATCGTATTTTCTGCGCGAACCGCGCGACATTCTGCGTGTTTTTGAAGAACAATTGAAAAATCTGCGCACGACGATTGCCAGCCACGTTGACCTGACCATCACTACCCCCGACGAAAGCGAAGTGCTATCCGTGTATGAAGTTTCGCCAGGCTTGAAACGGATCACGCCGCAAGATGACGGCGCATACGTGTTAGGCGCGCTGTACAACAAACCGGCGCGTAGAGTGCTGATTGATCTCAAACTCACCATTGACCAGGACCGTCGGGTCGTCCTGCCCGCTGTCTTTGAAGTTGAGGCACGGATCATTGGGCAAACCCGCCCGATACGCTTGCGGCTCACGACACCGCTCAATGTGGAATCCGTTTCCGAAAGCAAACTCAATTACCCTGAAGAAGTCATCGAAGCCGCACGACGCGCCGTCATTTCGCGTCTGCAAGAACAAGCATGGGAAGCGCTTGAAAAAGGCGACGTCGAACAAGCCGAAGCCCATCTCGCCCTGCTGGTGGACCGGTTCCTGGAACTGGGAGAACGCAACCTGGCGCAAGTGGCAGAAAAAGAATTGTCGCGCTTGCGCGCCACAGGTGAACTCTCACCAGAAGGTACACTTGAATTGAAATATGGAACACGCATGCTGGCCTTGCCTGCGCCACAAACTCATCAATCGTCAGAGGGAGCATAAGCGTCCATGAAGTCATGCCCTCAATGTGGTTCTACCAACCTGAGCAACACGCTGTTTTGTGATGCCTGCGGCACACCTCTACGTGATGACATCGTTGTCGAGCCGACACGCTTATACGAAGACACGGTGAACGGCGGGAGTGTGGATGATATTCACCGCCGAGCGCCGCCCACTGAACGGACAACGCTCGTCAGCGGGCAATGGGCGTTGATTATTCTGCCCCAGCGGCATATTGTGCGCCTTCCCGAAATTCCTTCGATTATTCTTGGAAGGGGGCATCATCATAAAGATCCATTCATTGATTTGGAGCCATATGGTGCACACGTCGCCGGGGTCTCACGACGCCACGCGCGCCTGACCCGCAAAGGGATGGGGGTCTATATCGAGGACCTGAACAGCACGAACGGCACGTATGTCAACCGCGTGCGTATTCCAGCGCATACACCGACGCCGGTCCAACCGGGCGATATTATCAAACTGGGGCGTATGAAAATTTTGATTCAAGCCGAATGAAGGAAGGAGTGAGCCATGGCTTACACGGTGATTATGCACGTTGCCAATGAAGACCCCTTTGTTGCCGAATTGGAAGAACTGCCCAAGCCGACCGACCAGGTTGTGATTGTGACCAACCCACGCCGCCGAGACGGCAAACCACTGCCCTATCTTGACCGTGAAGCGGTGCAAGTCTATTACCCCTGGAACCGTATTACGTTCATGGAAGTGCTCGCACCGCAACGCGCACGCGATGAAATTGTGGAATTCTTCCGCGACTAACGTTTCCGCTTCCACTGAAACGGGGCGCCTTAGAGCGCCCCGTTTTGCATCTCCACACTGGTCTGTTTATGACAACCAATCACGCCAGATTGCCAGGGCATCGGCGTCGGCAAAATAGTGGAAGTGGTCGCACGTCAGGGTGCGCTGGTCGAGTAGCGCCGCCGGATAGAGACCGCGATTGCCAAGCGCGCACATGCTCCGCATGTTCAAAATCAAATCGTGCTGGTCGGCAAAGAAATGGTCGAGCAGCGTATCCACAGCATGCGCCGCGACACGATACAAGCGTTCCAGGCGACGGCGTTCGCTCAGTTCTTCCGGCACAGCATTGCCGGCCATGACAAAGTAAGGAATGCGGGGGTTATCCACGGGTTGCAACAACTGCGCCACCACCTCGGAATCTGGTTCCAGGCTTTCGATGCCCTGCAGTGTTTCAGCCAACCGCCCCAGCGCCCAGCCAAGAAGAAATGCCTGCGGCTGCGGCACGCTACGATTGATGAGAATCGTCGCCAGAAGCGTGGCGGCGTCTTTGGCTTTCGCCAACAACGTGCCTTCATTGGGCGTTGCCGCCAGAAAAAGACGGCGCACGTATGGCGCGCCACCTTCGCGCTCAATCGCCAGACGGCTGATAGCCGTGCCCATGCTATGCGCGAACATGTCCACCTGGACGCCGCGCCCCTCCAACACAGAGCGCAACGCCTTCCCCAAGCGCTCGGCATTCTCCCAGACGCCCGTCCCCACCGATTCGTAGTCAAAGGTCAGCACGCGGTCGTACGCCCGACAGATGCCTTTTTCTGGAAATTGGGAGAGGGCGCGCACAAAATGGCGTGAATCACTGTTGAACCCATGCACAATCAGCGCGATACGCATGCCGGGCTGAAGGTCTGTGGCGTGCACACTCCGATAATGGACAGCGCCGCCGTCATCCGTGGGGAGCACATGGACGTCAAACCCCGGATGCCCAGAGGAGAAGTGGGGCGGCACATACCGCGCCACATGCAAGGTTCCATCCGTCAAGGGGTCTTTGCCCCAGCCGGTCAAGCGGTAGAAATAGAGCCGTACCGTGCGCCGCCAATCACGCACGCCAATTGAAGCCTCTCCCCCCGGTGGAAGCCAGGTAATGCGCACCATGCCATCATATTCGCGCCGCCCAACCGGATAGAAAAACTCGCCATCATGCGCGAGCGCCACAACGCCCTGGCTCTCCATGTCGCGCGTGGTGGGCAACCCAATCATGAGCGGGGTTTCGGTGCGCACAGCCGCAAAATCCTCCGGCGTTCCCGCAATCTCCAGCGCGACGGCAGGCGCAGCACGCTGGCTGCGATGAACCAGCGCCACCGGTTCGGCGACGCCTTGCAATCCCGGCGGCGCGGGCACATCAAACGCACGCAGATGCTGCCCTTGGGTGAAAGCACGCACTTCGCCGCCAAAACCCGGCGGGAACGCTACCCGAACATCGAACGTCTGCACATCCAACGCCGCGGTTGTTTCAGGGGGGCGAATCGTCACCAGCCGCACGGTCGCCGCATACCACCACGGCGTATCCGGTGGAACGTTGGGGGACACACAGGCCTCGCGTAGCGCCTGCCAGAAGGCTCGCGGTTCCCCCTCACCGTGTACGCCACCCAACCACGTCGGCAGGACAACGGGTGTGGAAAACGCCAGCACCTTCAACGTATCGCGGGTCTCGGCGCCATCGGCGGGGAGCGTGGCGCGCAATGTCCCTTCTTCGCCGAGCGTCAACACTTCGCCCCCCGCCAGACGGAAGGGCGTATCGGGCGGGTGCAGGGGGGTGCATGTGCCGTCCGCGCCGATATTGAGGAGCACGACAAAGAGCGTGTAGGGTGTTTGATTGGCAATCCGCACATGCACCTGTTCCCCCGCCGTGAGCACCCACGCTTGGTCATCGTGGCGGGGCAGGGGCGCACCGTCGGCGTCGGTCAGTAGCACGTCCAGCGGTTCAGCATGGGCTGGTGCATGTGGCGCATGCGGCAAGCGCGCCACCGTCCAAGCGTGCGCCAGCAACCGCAAACGGTGCGCCACAGCCTCAGCCGTGGCGGCGATACGCGCCAGCAGCACGCCGTCGGCGTCGTACAACAATGCCGCTTCGCCTTCTACGCGCAAGCGCACATGCGCGCGCGTGGGGTCTTCCACCACATGCCAGCACCGCTGGACAAACGCATCCGCCACAAGCGTTTGCCACAACAATTCAGAGGCGGTATCCAGGGGCGCAATGGTGTATGCCTGAGCAGCCGAGCCGTCTTCCAGGGTCTTCATGGGGAATGCTCCTTTGCTTGTACGCAATGGGCAAGCAGGTATGGTGTATTGCAGCACAAAGCCAGCCGCGTGGCAAATACCGCGCCACACCACTTCGCGACAATTGCCATTCAGCCCCCTGCGAGTATCATGCCCCCATGCCGAGACCCAATTCACCAATACGCCGTCAGGAGGAGCCGAACGTGGATCTCAACCAGATGTCCCAAATGATCAACTGGCTAGATGAAGAACACCGCCGCGACAAAGCCCTGTTGCTTGAACTGCGCCAAAAGGTGGAAAGCCAGGCGGTTGAACTGGAAAACCAGGCGCGGCGCATTCAGGATTTAGAGGGGCGTCTTTCCAACACGCAAGCGAAACTATCGCGCTTCACGCAGATTGAGCAGGCGCTGCAACAATTGCGTGATGAAGTCACCGACATGATAGCCCGCCTGGAAGAAGAGAATGAACAGGCGCGGCGCGAAGAAGCGCGTATTCGCCAGGTTGAACGTGAAAACACAACCCGCGCCATCAACGAATTGCGCCGCAGCCTCGATAAATTGCCCCAACTTGAAGAACGCATCAAAGCATTGCGCGAAGAAGACAAACGCATTATCGAACAGGTGCAAGACCTGGCGACGCGCACCACCACCCTGCAACGCACATTGCCGTCACTGGAAGACCGCGTCGCCTACGTTGAAACGCAGCGCGTCAATGACCAAAAGCATATCACGCAACTGCAAGAAGAAAACGTGCAATTGTTGCGCCGCACGGAAGCCCATCAAGCCAAACTGGAACTTATTGAGGATTTAGCCCGCCGCAACGAGCAAGCCATTGCCGCTTTGCAAGCCACCCGCGAAGACCTGCGCCGCGACTTCAACAAGTGGGTTGAAAACGCCCAGCTCCGCGAAGCCGATTTCCAGCAAAAAGTGCAGCAGTGGGAAATCAGCATGAACGAGTATGCCGAGCAAATTCGGCAGCAACAGCAATTGCTGAGCCAGACGCAACAGTTCCAGGTGCGTGTGCAGGAGCATCTCAAAGCAATTGAAGCGTTCAAAGATGAATTGGAACGCGAATTCAACCTGACAGCCGAAAAAATGCGGTTGTCGGTGGAACAGCAACGCCGCCTGTACGAGGAGTGGAACGCTGAGCAAGAGCAACGCTGGCAAAAGTTCCGCCTGGAACGTGAAGCCAAGTGGAACCAGATTGACGCGCGCCATGAAGAGTTGAAAGACCGTCTGCGCCAGTTGGAAACGTTCCGCCGCGAAGCGAACGACCGCTTACAACAATTGGGGCGGCAGATTATTGACATTCAAACCGAATATCGGGCGCTCATTACGGAGTTGTGGGCGTTCCAGGAAGAAATCGCCTCGGCGCAATTGGAGGATATGCGCCGCCGTTTCCAACGCATTAGCGATGCAGTGCGAGAACATACAAACGAAGCCTGAGCGCCTATGCGAGTCATTGGCACAGCGGGACACGTTGACCACGGCAAATCAACGCTGGTGCAAGCCCTGACGGGCATTGACCCCGACCGGCTGAAAGAAGAGAAAGCCCGCCAGATGACAATTGATTTGGGCTTCGCGTGGATGACGCTTCCCAGCGGGCTGGATGTGAGCATTGTGGATGTGCCGGGGCATGAAGATTTCATCAAAAACATGCTCGCCGGTGTTGGGGGGATTGACCTGGCTATGCTCGTTGTCGCCGCAGATGAAGCCGTGATGCCGCAAACGCGCGAACATCTGGCGATTCTGGATTTGCTGCGTGTTCGGCGGGGGATTGTGGCGCTGACGAAAATTGACCTCATCGAGGATGAGGAGTGGCTGGCGCTCGTGCAAGACGATGTGCGTGATGTGTTGCGTGGCACCATTCTGGAAAACGCCCCCATTGTGCCGGTATCGGCGCGTACCGGCGTCGGGCTGGACGAACTCCGCGCAACGCTCGACCGCTTGCTGGCTGATATTCCGCCACGCCCCGACGTCGGGCGCCCACGCCTGCCGATTGACCGCGTCTTCACCGTGGCTGGGTTTGGCACGGTGGTGACGGGGACGCTGTCGGATGGCACGCTCCACGTTGGCGATGAGGTGGAGATTCTGCCACGCGGGTTGCGCGGACGTATCCGCGGCATGCAAACACACCGTCACCCTGTGGAAACCGCCGCTCCCGGGCGGCGGTTGGCGATCAACGTGAGCGGCGTTGATGTGAACGACGTGGCACGTGGGGATGTGCTGGTGAAGCCCGGCACGTATCGCCCCACATACCTGGTTGATGCAACGCTCCACCTTCTGCCTGACGCCCCCAAGCCACTGCGCCACAATGCTGAAGTGGAGTTTTTCGTTGGGGCTTCCCAAGTGATGGCGCATGTGCGCCTCATCGGTGTGCGCGAACTGCGCCCCGGTGAACGGGGGTACGTGCAGTTGCGCTTCGACCGACCAGTGGTGGTCGCACGCAACGACCGCTTTATCATCCGCCAACCATCCCCCAGCCGCACGCTCGGCGGCGGGCGCATTCTCGACCCGCACCCAGGGCGGCGCTGGCGGCGTTTCCGCGAGCAAACGCTGGCCCGGTTCCGCCTGCTCGATGAAGGCGATCCGCTTGATTTGCTGGTCCAGACACTGCGGCGAGATGAACCGATCGCCACCGAGGCGTTGCTGGCGCAGAGCCCGCTTCCCCCTGAAACAACCCACGCCGCATTGGAGCAGGGCGTTCGCGAAGGGCGCATACGTCGTCTTGCCGAGCACATACTGCTTTCCGCCGAGGGGTGGAGCGCCTATGCTGAACGCTTGCAACGCCTGCTGAAAACCTACCATGCCCAACACCCGCTGCGGTTGGGGATGCCGCGTGAAGAAGCGGCGAGCCGTCTTGGGCTTTCTTCCAAACATTTTGCCGCTCTGCGCGAGGCGTTTTGTGAAGAGGGCTGGCTGGTTGAGGAAAACGGCTTGCTACGTCTCAGCACATTTCAGGTTCGCCTGCGTGCGGAGCAACAAGCCGCTGTGGACCAGTTGCTGGCGGCGTTTCGCGCCCACCCCACACGCCCGCCCAGCGCCAGCGAAGCCGCACGCATGGTGGGCGAGGATGTGCTCGATTTGCTGATTGCGCGCGGCGACCTGGTACGTGTGAGTGCTGATGTGCTGTTCCTGCCGGAGACGTATGCGCAAATGGTGGAACGCATTCAAGCCCTGATTCGTGAGCGCGGCAGTGTGACCGTTGCCGAAGTGCGCGACCAGTTGGAGACAAGTCGCAAATACGCTGTGGCGCTGCTGGAGCATCTCGATGAACGGCGCATTACGCGGCGGGTTGGCGATGCGCGGGTGCTGCGGTGAGACCGTTCTTTGGACGCACGTGCGCTGGCAACCGGAGAAGGTCATTTACGCTGATGGAAACACCCACTGCCAGATCCATTCGCGTTCAGCGTTGGGATACTTGCGAGCCAAAGCGTCAGGGAGAAAGACAGCACCGTAGCCACGGGCAAGGTCCTGTTGGTGAACGTGTTGCACGTGCTGCAACTGCCGCTGGAGGGGTTCTACAAGCGCCTGCGGCAACACCGTCACGCGGTCTTTTTGCCCCTTGCCATCGCGGACAATCACCTGAAACTGCTCGAAGTCCAGGTCTTTCACGCGCAAGCGCAGGCATTCCATGAGGCGCAGGCCGCTTCCATAGAGAAGTTGGGCTATCAGCAGGTGCAGACCAGTCAGGTGAGCGAACACGCGCTGCACCTCCTGGCGGGTCAGAACGGTTGGCAGGCGTTTGGGCTTCTTTGCGCGTACGGCATTGATCGAAAGATCCAGGTCCTGCCCGAGCACATCACGATAGGAGGAAGAGCAACGCACTCAGTGCCTGATTTTGGGTGCTCGCGGCGACATGTTCTTCTACAGCAAGGTGGGTGAGGAAAGCCTCAATTTCGGGCGCGCCCATCTCCTTGGGGTGACGTTTGTTGTGGAAGAGGATGTAGCGCTTGATCCATTGGATGTAGGCTTGTTCTGTTCGGTAGGAATAGTGCTTGCGACGCAACACTTGACGAACACGGTCCAAAAGCTTTAGCGGGCGCTGGGGCGGTTGTTGTGATGAAGGTCTTGACATATGTATCATCCTGTTATACGATTGTTTTCACCAAGTGGGCATCTTCGTCTGCTTCACCGCCGAGCCATTATACGTCACTCCATCGTCACAGTCCACATTTTCTTCTGGCTACGGAGGTTATACGGAACAATTACGCAAAAGTCAACCAAAATGCAGGAATATACGGAATCCGCATTGAGCCATTTTAGCGGCGTCAATAACGGATTCCGTCTAGTTAATAGTTAGCCGCTCATCCGCTCGTACTTTGACAGGACGAACCGTCGCCGCACCAGAGAGATGGTCTCACGCAGCACACTTCTCACCCGAAAAGCCCGCTCTCAGGTGATGGCAAGCATGCCGTAGACGCCATGCCGCCGTCTTCGCACACCGCCGGCCACAAGCCGGCTGCTCGCCCTGGCGCGCCCAACGAAGAGAGAGGCTAAGGCTTGTCGGCCTTGCTCTGCGCTCCAACACTGGCTGTCTGAAAGGCGAGGCGGCTTGCGCGCTTCCTCAGCAAGGTGCAAAGGTTTGGGTGCGAGGTGGGGGTGTTGGTGGGCAAGCAAGCGCAGTGCGGCGGCGCGTTGCCACAAGCACGCGGAGGGCGTGTCCTCGTCGTGGGGTGTTGCGCCAGCCAACGCTGGCTAACACGCGCTTGCAGCCGACCCGCTCCGCGGGCGGCTGAATCGCAAACCGTTGGGCGTCATTAAGGACGACAAATATGTATACACATAAACCCAATTATTTATTTTCTAAAGTTGACTGGTTTTCAGTTAAAGAGCATCAAAAGAACGAGATGCTTGAAGAAATTAAAAATTACAACGCTAACAAATTGCTCAACACTCCAATAGACGACTTAGCTGAATATTTTAAGAAAAAATACTGGATAGATGTTCCTATTCTACATGAAGATAAGATAGTTGCTGACCAACGGGAGGTTCAGGTTGATGTTAGTCGTGATCCTATGAGATTTATTAGAGATAGAAGCAAACCATTTTATATTCAAGGCACTGAAATTGAGATTATCATTCCTTTTGAAGGAGATGCGGAGGCTTTTAATATTCAACCAAGTACATTTACGCTGTCTCCACCTAATGCAGAGATTAAGGGAAATACCATAATTGTGAGAATTCAGGGAGTAGATTTGACAACTGAAAATGTCAAATCACAGATTGATCGCACGATATCTGATATAAAAAGTTATCTTGAAAATCTCAGATGCGATGTTAAGCAGTTTAATGACAGTCTGTATTCTATTGCTCGATCTGCTATTGAACAAAGACGAGAAAAATTATTAAAAGACCAAAGTTTAGTGGCTGGACTTGGTTTCCCTTTGAAAGAACGAGCGGATGCTACTAAAACCTATGTCGCTCCTGAAGTCCGCCGTAAGATAATACCTTCTCCACCCGTGGCAAGCTCCGACCCATACAAACCTGAACCCGTTTTAGATTTGGAACATTATGAACATATTTTGAATGTTATTGAGAATATGGCCTTAGTCATGGAGCGCAGTCCTTCTGCCTTTGTCGATATGGATGAAGAGTCATTGAGAACCCATTTCCTAGTTCAGCTTAATGGTCATTTTGAAGGATCAGCTACAGGTGAAACATTTAATTATATGGGGAAGACAGATATTCTAATAAGAGTTAACGGGAAGAATATTTTTATAGCAGAATGTAAGTTTTGGGGAGGTCCGAAAAAACTGACAGAAACCATTGATCAAATTCTTTCTTATAGTTCATGGCGTGACACAAAGGTTGCCATTATAATTTTTAACAAAAACAAGAACTTTAGCGCAGTATTGGATGCTATTCCTAACACAATAGAAGAACATCCAAACTATAAAAGGAGCATATCACAAGTTTCTGATACGGGATTTCGTTATGTTATGTCGCATAGGAATGATCCAAGCAGAGAAATGCTTTTAACGGTTTTAGTATTTGATGTGCCGAAGCAACCATAAAGAAAGCTACGCCCAACAAAACGCTCCACCTGACCGCTATTCCGCTGCGCTCCATAGCGGCAGGTGAGCTTGGTCGTTGGGTTGCCTCTCTTGTGCTCAAAGGCATTACAGATGAAAAACCCATTTTCCCCAAAGTTGTTAGTAACTGTTAATCTGATTCTTGGTTTGTTTTTGTGGTTCTTATATTCAACTGATTACTCGCTGGCGGGAACTATTCCTGATATTCTGCTCCCGCCCGCCATTGGAATTATCGCCATAATATCTTTGGCTGTCAGCAGGACTAGCAGTAAGCGACAGCAGCTATTGGCCACACTCTCTTATCTTCCGTCAATAATAGGTGGTGGGCTATACGTTTTGACAGTTTTTTTAATGCTTATTCCCCCGTTCACATTGGGCACATTCTTCGCTGCTTCCGAAATTGCGGGGGAAACTGAAATACAGCGAGCGATTTCACCTGACAGGACACGAACTGCCTATGTGTATTTTCGGGGAGTTGGTGCATATAGCGGGGGGAATGGACGCATATTTGTCCGTATTAGGTATCAGGTGTTACCTTTTCTTGAAAGAGACATCTTTTACTTGCCTCGGTCGTATGCCAGCGAAGACACCGAAGACTATGTTGAATGGCGGGGCAATAATGCGCTTTACATATCTGAAACCCAAGAGGAGATTTCCGTAGGGATAATTGCAACGGAAACACCTCAAGTAATTGCGCTTCCCTATTACATCTTTCGAGTTCTTTTAACAATTGCAGAGCAAGCCAGGGTGAACCAACAACAAACTATACCTGTGAGGGATGTACCCATTTACCCAGGCACTATCTTTAGTGACCAGTCACAGTATTTGGAAAGGGAAGGCACAGTATTTCGTTCTTTCAATATTGAACGAGAAGACATAGAACAAGTTGTGAAATGGTATGAAGGGGTATTCTCAACGCCGCCTTGGACACTTGTCAAAATTGATCGGTACACAGAAACGGAATCGGGTTTGATGCATATTAGGTACTGTATTCAGGCGAGACGTGAGTTGGAGAATGAGAGACGCATATACTACTGGGAGTTTATGGGAAGCAATGATCCGTCCCGTGGAGTGCACGTAAACATTGGAAGTCCTAATCCTATTACAGACACTTGCGGCAGATACGTTGAAGCGCCGTGAAGATTTTATGCCAATAACAAACTGCTATCAGAATCATACAGGCAACCCAACCTGCGCTTCCACCTGACGCCGCTCCGCTGCGCTTCGCGGCGCGGGTGAAGCGCCAGCCGTTAGCCATCTCATTTGCTCGTACTTTGACAGGACGCACCCTCGCCGCACCTGAAAGATGGCCTCACTCAGCACACTGTCTCACCAGAGAAGCCCACTCTCAGGTGATGGCAAAAACGCTGTAGACGCCGTGCCGCCATCTTCGCACACGGTAGGCCACAAGCAGGCCGCTCGCCCTGGCGTGACCAACGAAACGTGCGGCTGGGGCTTGTCGGTGTTGCTCGACGTTCCCGCACAGGTTGGCTGATGGACAAGGCGGCTTGCGCGCACCTCCTCAAGGTGGTGGCTGGTTGGGTGCGGGGTGGGGTGTTGGTGGGCAGGCAAGCGCGGTGTGGCGGTGCGTTGCCACAAGCACGCGGGGGCGCGTCCTCGTCGTGGGGTGTTGCGCCAGCCACCGCTGGCTAACACGCGCTTGCAGCCGACCCGCTCCGCGGGCGGCTGAATCGCAGACCGTTGGGCAGCACGAGTTGTTATGTCATCTTGGGCGCGCAAATTTTACGCGAAGCAGGCTGAATGGAGTGGCATCTATTGGGGCAATGTGGAAGAACGGCATCGCCGCAAAGCGGAATGGGCTTACAGCGTTATTGGCGTTCCACCAAAGCGCGTTTTGGAGTTAGGGGCAGGTGGTGGGCAAAATGCCATTGCATTGGCAGAGAAAGGCTA